>JANMYH010000084.1:0-5854 GCA_031381925.1 Burkholderiales bacterium
CGGCGCGGGCGAGGGGCTCACCTACGACGAGATCGACCGCACGTTTCCGAGCGTCTTCTCGCGAGTGCACGACATCGATCCGGACCTCGCGATCCCGGGCGGCGAGAGCCGCAGCCAGTTCCACGAGCGCGTGCGCGCCGCTTTCCACGCGCTCGCGCAGGCGCACGAGGGCCGGCGTGTCGCGGTGGTGAGCCACGGTGGCGTGCTCGCCGCGCTCTACCGGATCGTCCACGGCATCCCGGTTGCGCGCGCGCACCGCGTGCCGATCGCCAACGCGTCGTACAACGCGCTCGTCTTCGACGCCAACGCCTGGGCGATCGAGGCCTGGGACGAGACCGATCACTTGCCCGACGCGGTGCCCTTCGTCGAGACCTGATCGGGCGCCGGCACCGGCAGCTGGAGTGCGTCGCGCGGCTCCAGCCGCGTGAGGATGTCGTAGTAATTGCGCACGTTGTCGACCAGCTGCTGGGCCTCGAAGCCGCGCGCGTACCCGTGCCGCAGCTTCGCGAACGCCTCGGGCTCGGCCAGCCGCGGCAGGACCTGGCGCACGTCCTGCCATTTGTCGGGATTGAGGCCGCTCTTCTGGGCGAGGATGCGTGCGTCCTCGAGGTGGCCGAGACCCAAGTTGTACGCGGCCAGCGCGAGCCAGGTGCGATCGGGTTCCTCGATGCGCGGGCTGATCGACTCCTTGAGGAGCGCGAAGTACCGCGCGCCGCCCACGATGCTGTCGCGCGCGTCGAGGCGGTTCTTTACCTGCAGGCGGTCGGCCGTATCGTCGGTGAGCATCATCAGGCCGCGCACGCCGGTGGGCGAGGTGGCCTGGGCGTCCCAGTGCGACTCCTGGTAGCCGAGTGCGGCGATGAGTCGCCAGTCGATGCCGCTCACGAGCTCGGCTTCCTCGAAGTGCGTCTTGATCTTGGGCAGCTGGGTGGCGATGCGCTCCATCAGGGTGACGGAATCCAGCGCGGTGATGCGTGCGGCGTGACCATAGTAGCGATCCACCAGGCGCTTGAGGGTGCCGTCCTTGCGGATGCGGTCGAAGAAAGGGATGGCGGCCGCGAGGATCCGGCGCTTGTCGACGGGGGAAACCAGCCACGCGTACTCCACCGGCTTGGCGACGTTGAACGCGACCTCGAGCTGCGGGAAGTAGCGGCGCGCGAGCGTGAAGCGCGTCGACTCCACCAGCGCATAGTCGAGCGTCCCCCGGGCCACTCGTTCGAGCAGGTCGGCGGTCGAGGTGCCGGCAGGAAGGCGCTCGACGCGCGCCGTGATCGGCGTGCGTCCCGAGAGCAGGTACTCGGCCATCGGCGACTCGTCGATCACGCCGACGCGCGTATCGGCGAGGTCGGCGAGCGACTTGGGCTTCACGGGATCGGCGCCGCGGCCGACGATCTGGTGCTGGGTGGTGAAGTACGCGGGGCCCCACGCGACGCCGCCGGGAAAATCGAAATGCCGCGCGAGCGCCGCGGCGGCGAGGTGCGCCTGCCCGGCTCGCAGCAGTGGGTCGATGCGCGAGGCATTGTCAGCCACGACGAAGATGGGACGCGCCCCGAGCTCGCGTGCAAAGAGCGTTGCCAGGTCGTATTCGAAACCGGAGGCGAGTCCCTGCGCGTCCTCGAAGTAGGTCGCCGGGCCGTTCACCGTGAGAACGACCAGCTCGCCCGAGGTTGCGACCGGCGCGATGGGCTTGGGGGGCTCTTCGCAGCCAGCCGCGAGACCGGCGATGAGGAGCGTCAGGAATCGCCGCGCCGTCATGGGTTCCCAGTGTACTCGACGCCGAGGAGCGGGGCGGAAATGGTCCATAATGCAAGGCACTCCACGTGGTTGCCATGCCAAAAGTCTTCGCAATCGTGCCCGCGGCAGGCCAGGGCACTCGTATCGGGGATGCCCTCCCCAAGCAATACCTGCCGATCGCCGGGAAACCGATGATGTTCCACTCGATCGAGGCGCTCGCCGCGGTCTCGCGAATCGGCTGCGTGTGCGTGGTGCTCTCGCCGCTTGACCGCCATTGGGGCCAGCACGACTGGAGCGCATTCCCCGACAAGATCGAGCCGATTTTTGCCGGAGGGGCGCTCCGCGCGGACACCGTTCGCAACGCCATGGCGCACCTCGGCACGCGCATTTCGAAGGACGACTGGGTGCTGGTGCACGACGCCGCGCGCCCGTGCGTGACGACCGAGCTGGTCGAGCAATTCCTGGACGAGATCGGCGACGATCCCGTCGGGGGCCTCCTCGCGATGCCGCTCAGCGACACGCTCAAGAGCGCCGACGAGAACCAGCGCGTCGCCGCGACCATTCCGCGCCTGAACCTGTGGCGCGCGCAGACCCCGCAGATGTTCCGCCACGATGTGCTGCGGCGCGGGCTGGAGCTGCGGCCCGATGCGACCGACGAGGCGCACGCCGTCGAGGCCGTGGGATACAGTGCACCGCGGCTGGTGCAGGGGGAGAACAGCAACCTCAAGGTGACTTTCGCCGAAGACCTGGTCCTCGCCGAGATGATCCTCAAGCGCCAGGGGCGGGTGCCCTTCTAGCGATGCGCATCGGCCAGGGATTCGATGTCCATGCGCTCGTGAGCGGGCGCAAGCTCGTGATCGGCGGGGTGCAGATCGAGAACGACAAGGGCCTGCTGGGCCACAGCGACGCGGACGTCCTGCTGCACGCGATCTGCGACGCGCTGCTGGGAGCCGCGGCCCTCGGCGACATCGGCAAGCACTTCCCCGACAGCGACGCCCGGTTCAAGGGCATCGACAGCCGCGAGCTGCTGCGCAGGGTCGCGAAGCTTCTCACGGAGCAGGGCTTGCGCATCGTCAACGTGGATGCGACCGTCATCGCCGAGGCGCCGCGCATGGCGCCCCACATCCCGAAGATGGTGGCCCACATCGCCGCGGACCTCGGCGTCGAGGCCGGCCGCGTGAACGTCAAGGCCACCACCACCGAGAAGCTGGGCTTCGCGGGCCGAGGCGAGGGGATCGCGGCGCAGGCGATCTGCCTGCTCGAGTAAGCCATGCAGCATCGCCAGGAAGCGCCGGGCACCGGGGCGGGACTCCACGACATCGAGGCGATGCTCGAGGTGCGCTCGAGCGACGATCTCGCGCATTGGCTGGCACAGCGCCTCGCCTCCCGTTTCCCGAAGGCCCGCCTGCGAGTCCTGCGGGTCTTTCCGGGCAGGGCGGCCCGGGAGAAAGGCAAGGCGGGCCTGGAGGCCCATTCGGTGTTCGATACCACGCACCGGCAGCCCATGCTGCCGGCGGCCCTCGACGCGACCCTCGTGGGTGCGATTCGCTCACGGACTTCGCTCAAGATGGTGACGGTCCCGGGCGGCGCGCGGCTGATCGCGCGCCTGGGCGGCAGCGAGGTGCGCTACCTGATCGAGTTGGGCGGGGCGTTGCCGGCGGTTCCGGGCGCCGAAGCGAGCCAGTTCGTGTCGATCGTGGCGAAGTTCTTCGAGCGCCTGGTGGACGCCGAGACCGATCCGCTCACCCGGTTGTCGGACCGGCGCGTCCTGCATTCGCACATCGAATCGAACCTGAAGGGATGGGCGGGATCGGGGCGGCCACATTTTTTCGCGATCCTCGACATCGATCACTTCAAGCGCATCAACGACGGCTTCGGCCACCTGTACGGCGACGAGATCCTGGTGCTGTTCGCCAACCTGATGCGCAGCACGTTCCGCGCGGGGGATCTCCTCTACCGCTTCGGCGGCGAGGAATTCCTGGTGATCTACGGGGTCGAGCCGGGGCACGGCGGGGAGGGGGCGGTCGAACGCTTCCGGTCGGCGGTCGAGGCCCATGGTTTCCCCGGCGTGGGTCACATCACCGTGAGCGTGGGCTTCGCGCGCATCGCCGACGCCTCGACGCCGGCCGCGCTCCTCATCGACCGGGCGGACCAGGCGGTCTACTACGCCAAGGCGCACGGCCGCAACCGCGTCTGCTCGTGGGAGGCGCTCATCGCCGCGGGCGAGCTCCAGCCCAAAGCCACCGCCAACAAGGACGTCACGCTCTTCTAGGCAATGCCCCTGCTTTCGAGGCGACCCTGAACGCAGCCCGTCAGCGGCGGAATTGGGCGAGGACTGAGGAGGTCCAGGTGAGGCGCTCGATGAGGGTCCGCAGGAACTCGCGGTTGAAGCGCAGCTGGCAGCCCTCGGAGAGCGACTCGAGGTGGGTCGACTGGATCTTCAGGAGCTGGACTTCCGACACCGAGATGATCGAGGCCGAGCGGCGCGCGCGGTCGCCCGAGAGGTACGCCATCTCGCCGAAGCAGTCGCCCTCCTTGAGGACGTTCAGCAGCTTGCCGTCCTTGACCACTTTCACCTGCCCGCCGACGATGATGAAGAACGCCTGGCCGATCTCGCCTTCGAGCAGCAGGTTCTCGTCGCGCGCGTGGGTCTCCCACACCGCCCCGCGCAGCACCTCCCAGAGCTCGGCGTCGCGGAACTCGCGGAAGAACGGCAGCGAGCGCAGCTTGTTGAATTTCTCGGTCGAGCTGATCTCGTGGGAATAGCGCTCGAGCTGCGGGAAGGTGTTGGCGAGCTCGCTCGCCATCTCGAACCACGACCCGTAGCGCACCTTCGGGTCCTTGTGCATCGCCTTCTGCACGATCTCCACCAGCTTCTCGGGCAGGTCGGGACGCAGCGACTCGATCGGGACCGGATCCTCGTTCAGGATCTTGTTGATCATCGTGATCGCGTTCTCGGCGCGAAATGGCAGCTTGCCCGTCAGCAGCTCGTACATCACCACGCCGAGCGAGTAGATGTCGGTCTGCACGCTCGGGCCTTCCTCGTTGATCTGCTCGGGCGACATGTACGCCGGCGAGCCGAGGAAGCCGTCGATCTGGGTGTGGGTCGCGTGCGAGATCTTGGCGGTGCCGAAGTCGCTGATCTTGATGTCGTCGCGGTCGGACAGCAGGATGTTCGCCGGCTTGATGTCGCGGTGGATCACGCCGTTCTGGAAAGCATAGTCGAGCGCCCGGCACATCTTGAAGATCACCAGCACGGCCTGGCGCACCGGCAGCAGGTTGGTCTCGGTGCAGTACTTCTTGAGCGAGCCCCCCGGCACGTACTCCATCACCAGGTAGCGCTGGTCGCCTTCGACCACCGCGTCGAAGACGCCGACGATATTCGGGTGGTTGAGCTTGCCGGCGAGCGAGGCCTCGTTGAGGAAGAGCCTCTCGAAGCGCTTGGCTTCGTCCTCGCCCATCTCGAGATCGCGCTTGGCGAGCTTCACCGCGACCTTGCGGTCGTTGAAGGGATCCTCGGCGAGGTAGACGTCGGCCGACGCCCCCTGGCCGAGCTCGGACAGGATGGTGTACTTGCCGATCTTGTGGGGGCGTTCTGCCACGGTCCGCGTCTGCGGGAATCTTTCGAAAGGGGCTGCGAGATTTGCCGCGAAGTTTACCCGATTGGCCTCTGCCGGGCCTAACCGTGGTCCCGGGCGAGGGTGCGCGCGAGGGCGAGGAAGCCCTCCGCGGAGATGTCGCGGACTTCTACCGGGGTTGCGGTCGCCGCGTCCCGGTAGTTGCGCGTGAGCGATCGGCGGTAGGCGGGGTCGTAGTGGCTCGCGAGCAGGTCGCTCACCAGCGGCTCCCAGCGGCCGGAGTCGAGGTGCGAGCGCCATTGTTCGATGCGCTCCTGGCCGTGGAGGTTGCGCAGCAGGTCGAGCTTCGCGGCGAGGGCCGCGGGATCGGCAACGAAATGCGCGTAGTCGTCGAGGAGCAGCGCCACGCGCGTCGCCTCGTCGGCCTCGAGCCGGAAGCAGCGCGCCGCGCGCATCTTGTCGATGAGTGCGTCGGGCACGCGCAGGTTGCCCACCTTCTTGCTCTCGCTCTCGACGTACACCGGCCTTGCCGGGTCGAACTG
>JANMYH010000086.1:0-6179 GCA_031381925.1 Burkholderiales bacterium
TTGTTCGTCTCCGTTCGACTGCGAGGCCGCCAGCGGAGCCATCGCGGCCAGGATTGACCCGGCCAGTAAATGCGCACTTCTCATCGAGATCTCCCTGATGTGCGCCGGCTGATTTTTTGTATGTCATTGCCCCTCATCCCAATCAAAACCCGTGCCCGTTCCCGGAGGCAAAAAAAGGGCCCTGCAGGATCAATAGGTTGGCATTCGGAATGTGAACTGCGTCACAGTGACGAAAATCCCTCTTCGTCGCCGCTTCACGACAGTTGTAACCCTCCGATGACGGGAAGCGTCATCGGAGGGCAACGGGCTCGAAGCCTGGTTGCCGTTCGAGCCTGGCTACATCTGCCGGAACAGATGCTCGTACGGCTGGCTCACCTTGAGCACTTCGGGCCGATCCTTGAGTCTCAGGATCACGTGGCCCCTCAGGTCGCGGCCCACGCTTTCCACCGCATTGAGGTTCACGATGGTTGCGCGGTGGACCTGCCAGAACACCATGGGGTCGAGTTCCTCGACCAGTTCCTTGATCGTCTTGCGAATCAACCCTTCGCGCCGGGAAGCCACCACGCGGGTGTATTTCGTGTCCGATTGGAAGAAGCGGACCTCCTCGATGGTGACGAGCTGCACGTCGTCCCCACGTGAAGCGTTGATCCAGCGCAGGTGCTGGCCGCTGCGGCGCGGTGGATCCGCGAGCTCGTCGAGAAGCCCGGTGAGATTCGCCGGCGTGGACTGCAGCCGCTGCTTCACGCGCTGCACTGCGGTGGCGATGCGCGCACCCGAAAGCGGCTTCATCACGTAATCGACGGCTCCCTGCTCGAAGGCGGCCACCGCGTATTGGTCGTACGCCGTGACGAACACGACGTGGGAGCGTCCGCTCGCCAGGCGCGCCACCTCGAGGCCCGAAGCCTCCGGCATCTGGATATCGAGGAACAGGACCTCGGGCCGATTCGCCGCGAGCGCGCGGATCGCCTGCGCGCCGTCCTCGGCCAATGCGACGATTTCGAGCTCCGGCCATGCAGCCGCGAGCAGCTCGACCAACTGGTCCCGCAGGAGCGCTTCGTCCTCCGCCAGGACTGCCCTTGGACGACGGTTCATGTTTGCGCCGGCTCCGCCTCGTCGGATCGAAGCCGGGGGATCGCGTCGCGCAGGAAGGCGATGAACTCGTCCAGGAGGACATCGGCGCGCGCGGGATCCTCCTCGTAGGCGCGCTCGACGTTCTCGAGCGCCTGCAGCACGAAGGCGGGATCGACCTGGGCATGGGCGGCAACGAGCTGAGCGGCGAGCAGGCTGCGTTGAGCCTCGGCGCGATCGACCTCGGCGTCCGCGAGGGCTTGCGCGGCGCGGCGCGCGTTGCGCAGCCGGACATAGATGAATGACGCCAGCCACGCGTGGATGAGAGCAAGGAATCCCAGGCCGAGAATGGCGGCGAGCCGGTGCGCTTTCGCCTGCGCCTCGGGGGACGTGTTCGACTTCTTGGCGATCGATTGTCCCGCGACGATCTGCCGCGGCGCCGTGCGAACCAGCTCCGGAAAGGTGCCCAGGGCCGCGATGCAGATGAGACTCGCCACGCTCAGGGCCGCGACGTAGCGCTTCGCCGAGGGTCCCGCAGCCTCCGGGACCGACGCCTCGGCCATCGCGATGGCGATGAGGAAGGTGTAGCTGATGGACAGGAACCATGGCGTGTGGAAGAGCACGCGCCACAGCGCCCAGTACCGGTTGGTGTCGAAATCCTGCAACGGTATGGTGACCGAGACCAGCACCGGGATCGCGGTCGCCCAGGCCCAATGCTTCCAGGTGAGGATCTTCCACGCCCGGGCAACGATCACCGCGGCTCCTGCGCAAGCCGGTACGGGAGCCGCAGCGTGGCGACAACGCCCGCCGCGCCATTCGTGGCGAGCTCCAGGGAGCCCCGGCTGGCGAACACGGTGTCGAGGCGCGCCCGTATGTTGGCAAGCCCGACCCCATGACCGAAACGCGCGCGAAATCCGATGCCGTCGTCCGCCACCGAGACCTCCAGGAAATCCCCGTCGCGCCGCGCGCTGAGGCTCACGGTTCCGCCCGAAGCGCGCGGGCCGACCCCATGCTTGATGGCGTTCTCGACCAGCGTGCCCACCATCAGCGGGGGAACCAGTGCGGACGCGAGCTCCACCGGCACGTCGATCAGCACGCGCAGCCGCCGCCCCATCCGGACTTGGAATATCGCCAGGAAGGAGCGGGCGAGCGCGATCTCCTCGCAGAGCGGAGCTTCCCGAAGGCGCGCTCGGGAGATCGCGGTACGCAGGTAGTCGCCCAGATTGCGCAGCAGGGAGCGGCCCTTTCCCGGCTCCGTTTCGTACAGGCGCTTCACGCTCGCGAGCGAGTTGAACAGGAAGTGCGGCTCGATCTGGGCCTGGAGCAACTGTAGCCTCGCTTCCGCCATCTGCTGGTCGATCGCGACTCGTGCGAGCCGTGACTGCTGAAGGCGGCGCTGGGCGTCGCGCTCGCGCGCGTCGAAGAACAGGATCGAGGTGAGCAGCCCGCCGACGACCAGCGCCTTGAAGAAGTGGCCCATCGCGTATTCCCACAAGGAGCCCGGGACGCCGATGTGGGGCATGGTGCCGATGCGCAGCCCCCACCGGACCGCGGGAAACGCCGCCGCCCCCACCAGCACGGCCAGCACGAGGGCTGCAACTCGAAGCCGGGTCGGCGACCGCGCGGTCCACATTTCCGTGCGTACCACCAGGATGAACATCGGCAGCGCGGAGATGAAATAGATCCCGGCGTTATGCAGCGTCCTCCCCACCCTGAGGAGAAAATCGTTGTAGAGGAAACTCGGGTTGTTGGCGTGGAACAGGATGCAGACCAGGGCGAGGACGCCCAGGCGCGCCGGCGTGATGCCCTTCATCCAGGCAGACCCGCGAGGCGCGCGTTCGGCCCTCTCTGTGTCATTGCGCACCGGGGATCCCTGAAGCCGCGTAACCGTCGTCGAGCGCACGCACGAAGGCGGTAATGGCATCGATCTCGCGCTCGCCCAGGCCCGGCGGCACGGGAGCCAGCTCGATATTGCCGCGAAATTCGAGGGGCACATCGTTCACCGCCGTAGCGTCCCGCCGCACGTGGAAGGCGACCACATCGCGCAGGTTCGTGAAGAACCCGTTGTGCATGAAGGCGCTCTTGCGCGCAACGTTGCGAAGCGTCGGCACCTTGAACGCGCCGCACAGCCGATCGTCGGCCACGCGCGCGCGTCTCGGCCCGCACAGCCCCAGGTCGAAGAACGCGGGATCGGCGTTCGCGGGAATGCGCGGGTTCCGCGGCACGCCGAGGTTGTGATAGCTGAAGTCGGTGAAGAGGGGCAAGCCGGGCTCGAATGCGTGGCATTGCGCGCAGTTGCCGCGCAGCGGATCGCGGAATAGGGCGAGCCCTTCGGCTTCGAGGTCGGAGAGCGCCGCGTGGCCGGCGGCGAAGGCGTCGAATTTCGAGGAGAACGGCGCGAATCGCGCGGTGCGCTCGAAGGCGGCGATCGCGCGCGTCGCCGACCGCAGGACGAGGGCGGGATCGCCGAAAAACCCGGCGCCGAATTCCTCCACCAGGAGCGATGCGTACGACGCGGCAGCGAGCCGACTGGCGAGCTCGGAAGGGTTCGCGAGGTTCATCTCGCCAGCCGAGAAGAACGGAATCCCCGCCTGCTCCTCGAGGCTCGCCGCCCGACCGTCGAGGAACTGGCCACCGTTGGCGACCTCGCGGCCCCCGATGCTCGTGAGGGTGAATGCCGGCGTGAAGCGCGCGTAGGTGGCGGTCGGCGTATTGCGCAGGCCCAGCGTCACCCCATCGGCGGCCCGTGGCACGCCTTCCACGGAGCCGAAGTTGCCCGAGAAGCCGCTCGCCGGCTCGTGGCAGGATCCGCAGCTTTGACCCGGGGGGTTGGAAAGCGTGGTGTCGAAGAAGAGGCGCTTGCCGATCAGCTCGAGCCGCGAGAGGCCGGCGTCGTCGGCAGCGTCGGCTGCGCGTGCGGAATCATTGGTGCAGCCGGCAACCCCGATCGCAAAGAGGCAAGCTGCGAGGACGTTTCGGTGCATCACGACGCGTCCGATCGTCCTCATTGGCGTACTCCCAAGGCTGGTGTCGTAGGCACTCTGGGCGCGCCTCTCCCCTGGGAGCGGGCCGCGATGAGGTCACGGGTTGAACGTCACCTCGAACAGCACCTCTCCCGAGGTATCCGAAGAACCCGGATTGATCGTGAAGGTGTAGACGCCCGCCGGCAGGTTCACCGAGGGACTGCAGGCGTCGCGCGAATCCAGCGGTTGGCCACGCACGTTGGCGTAGTAGGCGGCCGTGGCGCTGTTGGGCGGACACTCGTGGATTCCCGGCGCTCCGCTCGAGTCGAATAGAAGATCCGTGGCGGCGGCGTTGTATATCCGCAGGCCCGGCTCGTTCAGCGGGTTCTGCGTGATCCCCAGGGTCTGCAAGGACGTTCCGCGCACGGCGATCACCACCGACGTGGCGCTGGAAAGCGAGAATCCCCCGTACATCGGGCTCGCCGTGTTCACCGTTCCACGGCTGCCGATGGTGCGCAATGTAGCGCCGGTCGCGGAGGGCGAGTTGAAGGTCACCTCGAAGAGCACCTCTCCCGTCGTATCCGTGGAGGTCGGATTGATGGTGAAGGTGTAGACGCCCGCAGGCAGGCTCGTGGAACTGATGCAGGAGTCGCGCGCATCGAGCGGCTGGCCACGCACGTTGGCGTAGTACATCGCCGTGGTATTGCTCGCGGGACACGCGGCGATCCCGGGGGCACCCGTCGAGTCGAACAGCAGGTCGGTGCCGGCGGCATTGAAGATTCGCAGCCCCGGCGCGTCCAGTGGATTCTGGGTCACGCCCAGGGTCTGCAGCGACGGCCCGCGCACCGCGATCATCACCGTGGCGGCGTTGACGAGCGAGAACCCGCCGTACATGGGGGCGGCCGTGGTCACCGTTCCGCGGCTGCCGATGGTGTTCAAGGGGGCGCCGTTCGCGTTCTGCACCACCGTGAGGGTCGCGGTCTGGCCGGCGAAATTCTTCGGCGAGTTGGTCGCGGTCGAACCGTTGCGGCCGAGGGACTGGGCGCCGCCGGGCAAGGCGGGATGGTTCCACACGTCGACGTCGGCGAAATTCACCGATCCGCCGGCAGCGGAGAAAAATCCGTTGGGCACGATGTAGTCGGGCGTCACCAGGTTCAGGGCGGCGAAGCCCTGCGTGGCGATGAGCATCGTCTTGTTCGCCGTGTCCGCGGGAAGTCCGCTCGGGAAGTTGAACGTTCGCGTCACTCCTCCGGCGGTGCTGGTCAGCGTGTGGCCGGCGAGGAGCCCCTCCCCGTCGGTGTCGACCGCGAGCTCGAGGAACTGGATGCTGCCGTCCGCATTCGAGTAGATCTCGGTCATTCTCCAAAGGTGGAAGGCGGCATCGGCCGTAATGGCCATCAGGCCCAGCAGCGCCACCAAGACTTGTCCGATCATTCTCATGGGATCTCCCGGTGGACCGACTCGACACGATACACCGTAGGCGAAGGCGCCGCGGGCCCGCGAGGCCTTTGCGACGGGCGCCACGAATCCGCGACGAAACCGATGAGAGCCCGACGGAATCCCGCCGGGCGTGCGGCTCAGTCGGCCTTGACCGTCCGGTCAGCCGCCCACAGCCGCAGGTAGGCGATCTTCTCGGCCATCACCACCGAGAGGGGACGCGTGCGCGCGATCTCGGCGAGGAGGTCGCCGGTGGCAAGCTTCGTCCCGGCCGCATGCGCGGCGTAGAGCGCGCCAACCACCGCCTGTTCGATCTCGGCGCCCGAGAAGCCTTCGCTTTTCTGCACCAACGCCGGCAATTCGAAGGCGGCGGGATCCTGCTTGCGGCGCTTCAGGTGGATGCGGAAGATCTCCTCGCGAGCCACCGCGTCGGGCAGGTCGACGAAGAAGATCTCGTCGAGGCGCCCCTTGCGCACGAGTTCGGGCGGCAGCGCCTCGATGTCGTTCGAGGTCGCGACGAGGAACACCTTGGTCTTGCGCTCCGCCATCCAGGTGAGGAGCGTGCCCAGCAGCCGGCGCGACTCGCCGCCGTCGTTGTCGTTGCTGGCGACCCCCTTCTCGATCTCGTCCATCCACAGCACGCAGGGCGCCATCGCGTCGGCCACGTTGAGCGCCTCGCGCAGGTTGCGCTCGGTCTCGCCGAGGAACTTG
>JANMYH010000097.1:0-27926 GCA_031381925.1 Burkholderiales bacterium
AACTGGTGGAGAGGGTTGGATTCGAACCAACGTAGGCGCAAGGCCAACAGATTTACAGTCTGCCCCCTTTAACCACTCGGGCACCCCTCCGCGAAACTCTCGATTATCCACCAAAGAGGGGGTTTCTGGCAAACGAAACAGTGGCTTTGGGCAATACCGCCCCTCGCGTTGGGGGCCCATGAGCCGCCGCCCTAACCCAGGAATGGGTGCCGGCACCCCGAATCGAACGGGGGACCTACCGCTTACAAGGCGGTTGCTCTACCAGCTGAGCTATGCCGGCGTTAGCGGGCGCTTACTTTACAAGCTTGAGGCGGGATTTTCCTGTCGCGGGAGGCTTCGCAGGCTCCGAGTCGGCCACTTCACCGGCAACGACCGGCCCCGGGGGTGCCACGGTCAGCGCCGCCGGGGTCTCGACGGTAAAGAAGGCACCCTGCCCGTTCTCGCGCGCGAAAATCCCCTGGACCCGGTCGACGGGAATGTTCACCTCGCGCGACACCCCGTTGAAGCGGGCCGAAAACTGGATCAACTCGTTGTTGATGGTCAGGTTCCGGGTGGCGTTCAAGCTCACGTTCAGCACGATTTCCCCGTTCTTCACGTACTCCATCGGCACCCGCGTGCGGTCGTCGACGCGCACGCTCAGGTACGGCGTATACCCGCAATCGGAGCACCACTCGTAGATCGCGCGGATGAAGTAGGGCTTGGTGGAGACTTCGGCCATGCCACAGTCTACCGCCGCATCGCCTTCTCGGAGGCGGTCATCGAATCGATGAAGGCCTGCCGGGAGAAGAGGCGTTCGGCGTACTTCAGCAACGGCGCCGAAGGCTTGTTGAGCTGGATCTGGTAGTGGTCGAGGCGCCAGAGGAGCGGGGCGATCGCCACGTCGAGCATCGAGAAGTCCTCGCCCAGCATGTACTTCTGCTTGACGAAGATCGGCGCGATCTGGATCAGGTTCTCCCGGATGTAGAGGCGCGCCTTTTCCTGCGCCTTCTGGGTGCCCGATTCCAGCGTCTGGACGTGGTTGAAGAGCTCCTGCTCGAAGCGGAAAAGGAAGAGGCGCGCGCGCGCGCGCATCACGGGGTCCGCCGGCATCAGCTGCGGATGGGGGAAACGCTCGTCGATGTACTCGTTGATGATGTTCGACTCGTACAGGACCAGGTCGCGCTCCACCAGCACCGGGGTGCGATTGTACGGATTCATCACCGCCAGGTCCTCGGGCTTGTTCATGAGGTCGACGTCGATGATCTCGAAATCCATGCCCTTCTCGTAGAGCACGATCCGGCATCGGTGGCTGAAGGGATCGGTGATCCCGGAATAAAGCGTCATCATCAGCGGACATCCTTCCAGTATTCATTCTTCAGCAGCAACGCCAGTACGAAGAAGCCCACAAGGAAGAAGAGGACCAGGATCCCCCACTGCTTGCGATCCGTCTGCGCCGGCTCGCCCATGTAGGCGAGGTAGTTCACAAGGTCGGCGACTTGCCGGTCGTAGTCGAGGGGCGTGAGCGTCCCCGGGCGCTCGAGCACGAGCTTGCGGGTCTGCTTCATGTCCCCGGTGTGGGAATCCATCTTCTCCGTGACCTGCAGCACCTGGTCGCCCTGGTACTCGAACAGCACGTGCGGCATCGCCACGCTCGGGAAGACCGTGTTGTTCCAGCCCGACTTGGTCGACGCGTCGCGATAGAAGCTGCGCATGTAGGTGTAGAGCCAATCGACGCCGCGCGAGCGCGCCGCGAGCGACAGGTCCGGCGGGACGATTCCGAAGGCGGCCTTGGCGACGGCGGGGTCCATGGCGGAGGACATCGGCTCGCCGATCTTGTCGCCCGTGAACAGCAGATTGTCGCGGATCTGCGCCTCGGTAAGGCCGAGGTCGGTGAGGCGCGCATAGCGCATCGCCGAGGCCGAGTGGCAGTTGAGGCAGTGGTTGACGAAAATCTGCGCGCCGCGCTGCATCGAAACCTTGTCGTGCAGGCTGACGGGCGCGCGGTCCAGGGGAGTCTTCGCGCCGGAGGCCCAGGCCAGGGCAGGGACGAGGAGCAGCAATGCGAGGAGGTTTTTCATCAGCCGGTCACCCGCAGCGGCTCCGGCCGTTCCCGGTCGGTGGAAGTGAACCAGGGCATCAGCAGGAAGAACAGGAAATACACCACGCTCAGCACGCGCGCCGCCCAGAGCGCCACATAGTCGCCCCCGACGATCGGCAATCCCTTGCCGAATTCCCCCCAGACGGTCGTGGGCTCCACGCCCAGGTAGCCGAGGATCAGGAAGGACACGATGAAGAGGGTGAACCACACGCGGTACTTCGGCCCGCGATAGCGGATCGACTTGACCTTGCCCCGATCGAGCCAGGGCAATGCGAAGAAGATCAGCGTCGCCGCCCCCATCACCGCAACGCCGGGGAACTGCGAGCCGAAGATCGGCGGGACCGCACGCAGCATCGCGTAGTACGGGGTGAAATACCACACCGGGGCGATGTGTTCGGGGGTCTTGAGGGGGTCCGCAGGGAGGAAATTGTTGTACTCGAGAAAGTAGCCACCCATCTCGGGGGAAAAGAACACGATCACGGTGAAGACGATCAGGAACACCGATACGCCCACCAGATCCTTCACGGTGTAATAGGGATGGAACGGAATGCCGTCAACCGGGGTGCCGGTGCGCGGATCGAGGTTCTTCTTGATCTCGATCCCGTCGGGATTGTTGGATCCGACCTCGCGCAGCGCCATCAGGTGCGCCGCCACGAGGCCGAGGAGCACCAGCGGCAGTGCGATCACATGCAGCGCGAAGAAGCGGTTGAGGGTCGCGTCGGAGACGTTGTAGTCGCCGCGGATCCAGATCGCGAGCGCTTCCCCGATCAGCGGAATGGTCCCGAACAGGTTGATGATCACCTGCGCGCCCCAGTAGGACATCTGGCCCCAAGGCAGCAGATACCCGAAGAACGCCTCGGCCATCAGCGCCAGGTAGATCATCATTCCGAAGATCCAGATCAGCTCGCGCGGCTTGCGGTACGAGCCATACATCAGCCCGCGCGCCATGTGCAGGTAGATGCAGATGAAGAACATCGATGCGCCGGTGGAGTGGATATAGCGGATGAGCCAGCCGCCCGGCACGTCGCGCATGATGTACTCGACCGAGGCGAATGCTTCCTGCGCGCTCGGCTTGTAGTTCATCGTAAGAAAGATCCCCGACACGATCTGGATCACGAGGGCCAGCAGCGAGAGCACGCCGAAGTAGTACCAGAAGTTGAAGTTCTTCGGCGCGTAGTAATCGGTCAGCTGCTCGCGGTAGAGCCGCACCAGCGGGAAGCGCTGGTCGACCCAGGTGAGGACCCCGTTGAGCCGACCCGCGCCGGTGACCGGCGCCTTCTCGATGGCTGCCATGTCAGGCTCCCTTCGGGTCTTCGCCGATCACCACCCGGGCGTCACCCGCCCCGGTGTAATGATGCGGCGGCACCGTCAAATTGGTCGGCGCGGGGGAGCCCTTGAAGACGCGGGCGGCGAGGTCGAAGCGCGAGTTGTGGCACGGGCAGTAGTAGCCGCCGGGCCAGTCGGCGCCCATGTCGGATGCGGCGCCCACTTCCTTCTTCAGTGTCGGGGAACATCCCAGGTGCGTGCACACCCCCTCCACCACGAAGACGTCGGGCTTGATCGAGCGCTCCGGCATCTTCACGTAGGCGGGTTGCTTCGAGGCCTTCGAGTCGGGATCGGCCAGGAATGCGCCGTTCTGCGACAGGCGCGACACCATCTCGGGGGTGCGCTTCAGCACCCAAACCGGCTTGCCGCGCCATTCCAGCGTGATCTGCTGGCCGGGCTCTAGCTTGGAAATGTCGGCCTCCACCGGCGCACCCGCCGCAAGGGCCTTGGCGCTGGGAAACCAGCTGACGAGGAGCGGAGCGGCGACACCGCCTGCAATGGCGGCTCCGGCCGCGGAGGTGGCGACGATCAGGAGCCGGCGTCGTTTTTCATCGACGTTGTCTCGGACGATGGCGGTCATTGGGGGCCGGAAAAGGGGGTAAGGAGGCGGGGACGAGGCTAATCCGGCATTTTAACGGATTCGACCTCCATTCTTAAAGCCCAATGAGTGTTTCGCCGATTGACTCGGCGGCCCGAGCCTCCTAGATTGCGTGCTGGCTCACCAAGGAGATCGTCATGAGCATGGCCTCGGAATTCCGGGAATTCGCAATCAAGGGCAACGTGGTCGACCTCGCCGTCGGCGTGATCATCGGCGCAGCCTTCGGCAAGATCGTCGAATCCCTGGTGAACGACCTGATCATGCCGGTCGTGGGCAAGGCGCTCGGCGGCCTCGACTTCACCAACTATTACATCGCCCTTTCCGCGGTTCCCGCCAACGTCGCGCCTACCCTCGAGGCGGTGCGAAAGGCCGGCATTCCGGTGATCGCGTGGGGCAACTTCATCAACATCATCTTCAACTTCATCATCCTCGCCTTCGTCGTGTTCCTGATGGTCAAGCAGATCAATCGCCTGCGGCGCGAGACCCCCAAAGCGCCCCCGGCCCCGCCCGAGGATGTGCTGCTGCTGCGGGAGATCCGCGACTCGCTCAAGACGCGCTGACGGCTCGGGGCCGCTACAATCGGCGGCTTTCCCGACGCCCTCCCCATGCGCAAGCTCTGGCTCGTCTTTTCACAGGCGGTGACACTCACGCTCGCGGTGCTGTTCGTCGTGAGCCTGGTGAAGCCCGACTGGCTCGCCTGGCGCTCCCACGTGGTCGAAGTGCGCGAGGCGGCGCCCGGAGGGACCGCCCTGCAGGCGGCGTCCACCGGCCGACTGTTGTCGTTCAGCGAGGCCGCGAAGAAGGCGATTCCGTCGGTGGTCAACATCTCCGCCACGCGCCAGGTGCGGCGCCGCAATCCCCTGCTCGAGGACCCGGCGTTCCAGCGCTTCTTCGGCGAGCGCTTCAACCTCCCGCCCGAGACCCAGCTGTCGCTCGGCTCGGGGGTGATCGTGAGCCGCGAAGGCTACATCCTGACCAACGATCACGTGGTCGAAGGCGTCACCGACATCCAGGTGACGCTGCACGACGGGCGCACCGTCATTGGCAAGACGGTGGGCACCGATCCCGACACCGACCTCGCGGTGGTTCGCATCTCCTCTCCCGGGCTCACGCCCATCACCTTCGGCCAATCCGACCAGGCGCGTGTCGGCGACGTGGTGCTCGCCATCGGCGACCCATTCAGCGTGGGGCAGACCGTGACAATGGGCATCATCAGCGCGGTGGGCCGGGAGATCGGCAACCAGAATCCGTTCGGCAGCTTCATCCAGACCGACGCGGCGATCAATCCCGGCAACTCCGGCGGGGCGCTGGTCGACACCGCCGGCAACCTGATCGGGATCAATACGCTCATCTTCTCGCGCTCGGGCGGCTACCAGGGCATCGGATTCGCGATTCCGGTGAGCCTCGCCAAGCGGGTGATGGAGCAGATCATCGAGACCGGCACCGTGACCCGCGGCTGGTTCGGCGTCGACGTGGCCGATATCACGCCGGAGCTGTCGGAGTCCCTCGGGCTGAAGGCGACGAAGGGCGCGATCGTCGGCGCCATCGAGCGCGGCAGCCCCGCCGAGAAAAGCGGCATCAAGCTGGGCGACGTGATCTTCTCGATCAACGGGCGGGCGGTTCCCGACGTGACCTCGGCGCTCAATGCCATCGCGGAGGTGCCGCCAGGCAAGTCGGTGCCGGTGAAGCTGGTGCGCCGCGGCCAGGAGTTGACCGTTGAAGTCACCGTCGGCAAGCGCCGCCCGCGCCCGCGCACCGAGGAGTAACCCCTACTCCCGCGAGGCCTCTCCCACCGCCGCATCGGTCTTGCGGCCGCGCGTCACGAGATGCGCGACCAGGATTCCGGCCTCGTAGAGGACGCACATTGGAATCGCCAGCGCGAGCTGGGAGACGACATCGGGCGGAGTGATCACCGCTGCGACCACGAAGATCCCGACGATCACATAGCCGCGCCACTCGCGCAGCTGCTCGGTGCTCACCAGGCCGGTGATCGCCAGCACCACGACCACCACGGGAATCTCGAAGGCGATGCCGAAGGCGAGAAACATGCCGAGCACGAAGTTGAAGTAGGCCTCGATGTCGGGAGCCACGGAGATGCTCTTCGGTGCCCACCGCTGGATGAACTCGAACACCGCGCCGAACACGAAGAAGTAGCAGAACGCCATGCCCACGAAGAAGAGGACAGTGCTGCTCACGATGAGCGGCAGCACCAGGCGCTTCTCGTGCGCGTAGAGCCCGGGCGCGACGAACGCCCAGATCTGGTACAGCACGAAGGGCAGCACCGCGAGGAATGCCGCCATCAGCGCGATCTTCATCGGGATGAGGAACGGCGTGATCACGCCGGTGGCGATCATCCGGGAGCCATCCGGTAGCGCGGCGATGACCGGCCGCGCGAGCAGGTCGTAGAGATCGGCGCTGTAGAAGAATGCCGGGATGAAGGCCACGCCGATCACGAGCAGGCACTTGATCAGCCGGTCACGCAGCTCGATCAGGTGCGAAAGAAAGGTCTCCTGGGTCTCGGAGGTGTCCATGCCCCGCCGCTACCGGCCCGAAACCTTGACGCCGGGCGCGGGCTCTTCGTCGATGCCGAGCTCCAACTGGGGCGAGCCGGGAAGCGGATCGGGGGCGGTGTCCCGCGGTGTGTCCGCGGGCGGCTCCTCGACCAGGGCCCGGTCGATCGCGGCCTCGGCATCGCGCATCTCGCGCTCGGCCTCGGCGGTCGTGGACTCCACGCTCGTCTTGAACGATCGCGCCGCGTCCTCGAACTCGGTCTTGACCTTGCCGAGCTCCGCCAGCTCCATCTCGCGGTTGATGTCGGACTTCACCTGGGTCACGTAGCGCTGCAGCTTGCCGAAGAGGTGGCCGAGGGTGCGGGCGACCTTGGGCAGGCGCTCGGGGCCGATCACGACCAGCGCCACCACGCCAATGACCATCAGCTCGGAGAACCCGATGTCGAACATGGCAGGCGCGCGGGAACCGGCGGCCGGGGATCGCTCTGGCGAGAGCCCGGCTCGCTCAGCTCTTCTGGCGATCCTTCACTTCGCCTTCGATGGTGGAGCCCGCGGCGGAGATCTCGCCGGGCTTCTTCGGCTCGTCGCTCTTCATGCCATCCTTGAAACCCTTCACCGCGCCGCCGAGGTCGCTGCCCATGTTGCGCAGCTTCTTGGTGCCGAAGATCAGCAACACGATGACGAGGACGATGACCCAGTGCCAGATGCTGAATGAACCCATCGAAATCTCCTGGTGCCGCGGACGTTGCCCGGCGCTATTCGGCTACGATCATTCGCGGAAGTGGCTCCGGTCCGCCGATGATGTGGATGTGCAAATGATACACGTCCTGCCTGCCGACCCGACCGGTGTTCACGATGGTCCTGAAGCCGTCGGATGCCCCTTCGGCGCGCGCCAGGCGCCCCGCCATCGCCATCATGTGGCCGAGCTCCGGCGCATGCGAATCGTCGCAATCTCCCAGCGAATCCACGTGCCGCTTGGGGATGATCATGAAATGCACCGGGGCCACCGGATGGATGTCGTGGAACGCGAGCATGTCGCCATCCTCGTAAACCTTGCGGCACGGGATCTCGCCCCGCACGATCTTGCAGAAGACGCATTCGCTCATTTCCCGGGTCCCTTCGGCCGCGCGGCCTTTTCCTCGATTCCGGAGCGTCCCTCGCGCCGCGCGAGCTCCGCGAGAACTTCCGCGAGCGGGATGCCGCGCCAGGCGAGCGCCACCAGGCAGTGGAACCAGAGATCCGCGACTTCGTTCACCAGCGCGGCACGCTCGCCGCCCTTGGCGGCGATGACCACTTCCGTGGCTTCCTCGCCCACCTTCTTGAGGATCGAATCGAGGCCCTTCGCGTTGAGGGCTGCCACGTAGGACGACGCGGGATCGGCGGCCGAGCGCGCGGCGATCGCCTCCTCCAGCCGCTCGAGGACGCCGCGCTCAGCCATCGCGGGACTTTTTCGGATCGGCCAGCACCGGGTCGGTTGCCACCCAGCCCCGCGCGCCGCCGGAACCCTCGAGGCGACTGAAGAAGCAGCGTCGCCGTCCCGTGTGGCATGCGATCCCGGCGACCGACTCGACGCGCAGCAGAACCGCGTCGGAATCGCAATCGAGCCGGATCTCCACCACGCGCTGCAAGTGTCCCGACGTCTCACCCTTCTTCCAGAGCGCCTTGCGCGAGCGCGACCAATAAGTCGCCACGCCGCTATCGGCGGTGCGCGCGAGCGCCTCGCGGCTCATCCACGCGAGCATCAGCACCTCCCCCGAGGCGGCGTCCTGCGCGACCGCGGGCACGAGCCCGTCGTCGTTCCATGCCACGCTGTCCAGCCATTGGTTCACAGTCGCACCTCGATGCCCCGGCCGGCGAGGAACCGCTTCGCCTCCGGAATGGTGATCTCGCCGAAATGGAAGACCGAGGCGGCGAGCACCGCGTCGGCGCGTCCGCGCTCGATGCCGAGCGCGAGATGCTCGAGCGTACCGACCCCGCCGCTCGCGATCACCGGCACCGTCACCGCCGACGACACGGCGAGAGTGAGCTCGAGGTCGAAGCCGCTCTTGGTGCCGTCGCGATCCATGCTGGTGAGGAGGATTTCGCCCGCGCCCCGTGCCGCCATCGCTACGGCCCATTCTACGGCATCGATCCCGCGGGCCCGGCGCCCGCCGTGGGTGAAAACTTCCCAGCGCCCGGGGCCGGCCCTGCGGGCATCGATCGCGACGACGATCGCCTGCGAGCCGAAGCGCGAAGCCGCCCGCTCCACGAGGTCGGGGTTGTCCACCGCCGAGGTGTTGATGCTGACCTTGTCGGCGCCGGCATTGAGCAGCTTGCGGACATCGTCGACCTGGCGCACCCCGCCGCCCACGGTCAGGGGAATGAAGACCTGGTCCGCCACGCGCTCGATCACATCCACGATGGTGTCGCGCGCATCGCTCGAGGCCGTGATGTCGAGGAACGCGAGCTCGTCGGCGCCGGCGGCATCGTAGCCGCGCGCGACCTCGACCGGATCGCCGGCGTCGCGCAGCGCGACGAAATTCACGCCCTTCACGACCCGTCCCGCGTGCACGTCCAGGCAGGGAATGATCCGCTTGGCGAGGCCCACCTCGCGCCCCGCTAGGTGTCGTCGCCGGCGGCAACCTTCAGGGCCGCGGCGAAATCGAGCGTGCCCTCGTAGATCGCCCGCCCCGCGATGCAGCCGGTGATGCCCTCGGCCTCGACCGCGCGCAGCCGGCGCACGTCATCGAGGCTGTTGAGCCCGCCGCTCGCGATCACCGGTACGACGAGCGCCTGCGCCAGCCGCACGGTGGCCTCGACGTTGACGCCGGTCATCATCCCGTCCCGGCCGATGTCGGTATAGATCACCGCCTCCACGCCGTAATCCTGGAAGCGCTTGGCGAGGTCGACCACGTCGTGGCCGGTCAACTTCGACCAGCCGTCGGTGGCGACCTTGCCGTCCTTCGCGTCGAGTCCCACCATGATGTGGCCCGGAAACGCGTCGCAGGCCTCGTGCAGGAATCCCGGGTTCTTGACCGCGGCGGTGCCGATGATGATGAAGGACACGCCGTCGTCGAGATAGCGCTCGATCGTCTCGAGGTCGCGAATCCCTCCGCCGAGCTGCACCGGGATGTCCGAGTCGAGCGCCGCGATGATCTCCTTGATCGCGGTCTCGTTGCGCGGCCTGCCGGCCATCGCGCCATTCAGGTCGACCACGTGGAGCCGCCGGGCGCCGCGCTCGGCCCACTGCGCGGCGGCCTCGCCCGGCTGCTTCGAGAACACGGTGGCGGTTTCCATTCGACCCTGCTCGAGGCGAACGCAGTGGCCGTCCTTCAGGTCGATCGCGGGAATGATCAGCATGGGGGCGCGGAATCTAGGGATTCCAGGTGGCGAAGTTGCTGAGGAGCCTCAAGCCCGCGACGGCGCTTTTCTCGGGATGGAACTGCGTGGCGAAAATATTATCGCGCGCAATGGCCGAGGTAAAGGCGGGGCCGTAGCGGGTCCGGCCGGCCGCGAGCCGCGCCTCGGCGGGCTCGCAGTAGTAGCTGTGCACGAAATAGAAACGGCTGTCGTCGGGAATTCCGTCCCACAACGGGTGGGCTGCGACCTGGCGGACCTCGTTCCATCCCATGTGGGGGACTTTCATGCCCGCCGCGCGGCTCGCGGGATCGAGCTGGAAGCCGACGACGCGGCCCGGCAGGAGCGCCAAGCCCGGCGTGTCGCCCTCCGCGCTGGTCTCGAAGAGCATCTGCTGGCCGATGCACATCCCGAGGAAAGGCCGGGCGCGCGCCGCTTCGGCCACCGCTTCGCCCAGTCCGCTCTCCTTCAAGGCACGCATGCAGCCGGGCATCGCGCCCTGGCCGGGAAAGACGACGCGGTCGGCCGCCCGGATCGCGTCCGGATCGGACGTGATGGCAACCTGTGCGCCGGGGGCGACGTGCGCGAGGGCCTTCTGCACCGAGCGCAGGTTGCCCATTCCGTAGTCGACGATCGAGATTCGTTGTGCCATGGCGGCGGCGGCAATGCGCGAGCAGCGAGCGGCTAGAGCGCTCCTTTCGTCGAAGGAATCACGCCCACCGCGCGGGGGTCGGGCTCGAGGGCCATGCGCAGCGCTCTCGCGAACGCCTTGAAAATGGTCTCGCACTGGTGGTGCGAGTTGTCCCCGCGCAGGTTGTCGATGTGCACGGTGGCCTGGGCGTGGTTCACCAGCCCCTGGAAGAACTCGTGGGTGAGGTCCACGTCGAACTCGCCCACGCGGGCACGCGTGAACTTCACGTGATACTCGAGCCCCGGACGCCCGGAAAAATCGACTACCGCGCGCGACAGGGCTTCGTCGAGCGGCACGTACGCGTGGCCGTAGCGGCGAATCCCCTTCTTGTCGCCCACGGCCTTCGCGAGCGCCATGCCGATGGTGATGCCGATGTCCTCCACCGTATGGTGCGCGTCGATCTCGAGGTCGCCGCGCGCCCGGACTTCCAGGTCGATGCCGCCGTGGCGCGCGAGCTGGTCGAGCAGGTGGTCGAGGAACGGGATTCCCGAGGCGAGGCTCGCCACGCCGTGCCCGTCGAGGTCGAGCGCCACGAAGACCTGGGTCTCCTTGGTGTCGCGTTGGATTTCCGCCTTACGCATGGTGGGGGCCGAGGATCGAGGCGAGGGCCTCGAGCAGTTTCGCGTTCTCGTCGGAGGTGCCGACCGTGAGCCTCAGGCAGTGGGCGAGCAGGGGATGCGTGCCGTTTAGTGTCTTGACCAATATACCACGCCCCTTGAGCGCCTCGAATGCGCCGGGGCCGTCGGGGACGCGCGCGAGCACGAAGTTCGCCGCCGACGGAAAACGGTGCACACCGGGGATTGCGTCGAGGGCACTTTCCAGCCGCGCGCGCTCGGCCACGATTCGCCCGGCCTGCTCCACGAGGACCTCGCGACGCTCGAGAAGCAGCTCGGCCGCGGCCGCGGTGAGCACGTTCACGTTGTAGGGCGGGCGCAGCTTTTCGAGCTCGCCCATCCAGTCCGCGGGCCCGGCGGCCAGTCCCAGCCGCAGGCCCGCGAGCCCGAGCTTGGACACGGTGCGCACCAGCACCAGGTTCGGGTGGCGTCCGATTTCGTCACGCAGCGTGGCGCCGCCCGAGAACGGAAAGTAAGCCTCGTCGGCCACGACCAGCCCGGAGGAGGCAGCGACGACGCGCAGGATCGCTTCGCGCGGAAACAGGTTGCCGGTGGGGTTGTTGGGATAGGCGAGCCAGGTGAGCGCCGGGCGGTGGGCCTCGATCGCGGCCATCAGCGCGGGCTCGTCGAGGGTGAAATCGGCCCGCAACGGCACGCCGACATAGCGCAGGCCCGCGGCGATCGCGCTCAGCCGATACATGACGAACGAGGGCTCCACCGAGAGCGCCACCGCTCCCGGACGGGCGAGCAGCAGCGACAGCATCTGGATCACCTCGTCGGAACCGTTGCCGAGCACGATCTCGAGGCCCGGGGGCAGGCCCATCGCCTCCCTCAGGCGCTGCTTCAGTTCGCCGTAGCTGGGGTCGGGATACCGGTTCACCGCGACGCGCGCAAGGCGCTCGCCCATCTCGGCGGCGAGCGCTTCCGGCAGGCGGTAGGGGTTCTCCATGGCGTCCAGCTTGACCAGTCCCCGCGCGGGTGCCACAGGGTATGCGGTCATCGCAAGCACCTCCTCGCGGACGAGCATCGCGGGAGCCTTGCTCACCCGGCGTCCTCGATCCGCCATTCAGCGCTGCGCGCGTGCGCCTCGAGACCTTCGGCACGCGCGAGCGTCGCCGCGACCCTTCCGAGGCTGCGCGCGCCCTGTCTCGACACCTCGATCACGCTCGAGCGCTTCTGGAAGTCGTAGACGCCGAGCGGCGAGGAAAAGCGCGCGGTCCGCGAAGTCGGCAGCACGTGGTTGGGACCCGCGCAGTAATCGCCGATCGATTCCGAGGTGTGGTGGCCGAGGAAGATCGCGCCCGCATGGCGGATCCGGGGAAGCAGCGCCTGCGGTTCGGCGACGGCCAGCTCGAGGTGCTCGGGGGCGATGCGATTGGCGAGCTCGCACGCTTCGGCGAGGTCGCGGACCCGGACCAGCGCCCCGCGCGCCGCGAGCGAGGCGGCGATGATCGCGCGCCGCGGCATCGCGGCGATCTGGCGCTGCATCGAGGCGGCCACGCGCTCGAGCAGGGCCGCGTCGGGCGTGAGCAGGATGGCCTGCGCGACCTCGTCGTGCTCGGCCTGCGAAAAGAGGTCCATCGCCACCCAGTCGGCGTGGGCGCTCGAGTCCGCGATCACCAGGACCTCGGACGGCCCCGCGACCATGTCGATGCCGACGTGCCCGAAGACGCGGCGCTTGGCGGCGGCGACGTAGGCGTTGCCGGGGCCCACGATCTTGTCCACGGCGGGGACCGTTGCGGTTCCGTAGGCGAGCGCGCCCACCGCCTGGGCGCCGCCGACGCGCAGGATGCGGTCGACCCCCGCGATCGCGGCGGCGGCGAGCACCGGCGCATTCACCATACCGCCCGGCGTGGGCGTCACCATCACCAAATGGGGAACGCCCGCGACCTTGGCCGCCATCGCCCCCATCAGCACCGACGACGGGTAGGCGGCCTTGCCTCCGGGCACGTACATACCCACGCGATCGATCGGGGTGACCTGCTGGCCGAGCACGGTCCCATCCGCCTCGGGCGCGCGCCACGAATCCTGGCGCTGGCGCTGGTGGTAGTCCCGGATGCGCGCGGCGGCGAGTTCCAGCGCTTCGCGCTCCTCGCGGGCGAGGTTCGCCAGGGCAGCGCGCGCATCGCCGAGGGGAACCTCGAGAGCGCTCGCCGACGACGGCTTCCAGCCGTCGAAGCGCTCTGTGTACTCGATGAGCGCCGCGTCGCCGCGCGCACGCACCTGCGCGAGGATCTGCGCCGTCGCGCTCTCCACGGCCTCGTCCTGCGCGGCCTCGAAGCGGAGCAGGCGCGCGAACTCCGCCTCGAAATCCGGCTGGTCGCTGGCGAGGCGGCGCACCTCAACCACCGGCGGCCACGCGGAATGCCTCGATCAGCGGCGCGATCGCCTCGCGCTTCAGCTTGAGGGAGGCCGGATTGACGATGAGGCGGCTGGAGACCGGCATCAGCTCCTCGACCACGCGCAGGTGGTTCGCGCGCAGCGTGTTGCCGGTATCGACCAGGTCCACGATCGCATCGGCGAGTCCGACCAGGGGCGCCAGCTCCATCGAGCCGTACAGCCGGATGAGATCCACGTGCACGCCCTTGGCGGCGAAGTGCTCGCGCGCGGTGCGGATGTACTTGGTCGCAACCCGCAGCCGCGCGCCCTGCTTTACCGCGGCCGCGTAGTCGAAACCCTCGGGTGCGGCGACCGCCATCCGGCACTTCGCGATGCCGAGGTCGAGCGGCTGGTAGAGGCCCTGTCCGCCGTGCTCGGCCAGCAGGTCGCGGCCCGCGACGCCGAGGTCGGCTGCACCATACTGCACATACGTCGGCACGTCGGCGGCCCTGACGAGGATGAGGCGCAATCCCGGGTACCGGGTGGCGATGATCAGCTTGCGCGAGGCCTCGGCGTCTTCCGCGGGGACGATGCCGGCGGCCGCGAGCAGCGGCAGCGTCTCCTCGAAGATGCGGCCCTTCGCAAGGGCGAGGGTGATGGTGGCCGGGGCGGTGGCGCTCACGACACCCGCTCGATGCGCCCGCCCAGCTGGCCCAGGCGTTCCTCGATCCGCTCGTAGCCGCGGTCGAGGTGGTAGATGCGGTCGATCACCGTCTCGCCCTCGGCGACCAGGCCCGCGATCACCAGGCTCGCAGAGGCACGCAGGTCGGTCGCCATCACGTCCGCACCTGCGAGGGTGTCGACGCCGTGGACGACGGCGGTGTTGCCCTGCACTTCGATGTTCGCCCCCAGGCGCCGCAACTCCTGCACGTGCATGAACCGGTTCTCGAAGATCGTCTCGGTGACCAGCGCGGTCCCCTCGGCGACGCTGTTGAGCGCGATGAACTGCGCCTGCATGTCGGTGGGGAAGCCGGGGTGCGGTGCGGTGCGCAGGCTCACCGAACGGGGCCGCGCTGACATGGCCAGGCGCAGCGTGGACTCTCCCACGGCGATCGCGGCGCCGGCCTCGCGCAACTTGTCGATCACGGCATCGAGAGCCGCCACCGGGGCCGCGGTGAGGGTGATGCTGCCGCGCGTCGCCGCCGCGGCCGCGAGGAAGGTGCCCGCCTCGATTCGATCGGGCATCACGGCGTGCTCGACTCCGAAGAGGGCATCGACCCCCTCGATGCTGATGGTGTCGCTGCCGTGGCCGTGGATGCGCGCACCCATTGCGATGAGGCAGCGCGCAAGGTCGCTCACCTCCGGCTCCCGCGCCGCGTTCTCGAGCACCGTGGTGCCGCGCGCGAGGCATGCGGCCATCATCAGGTTCTCGGTTCCCGTGACGGTGACCGGATCGAGGAAGATGCGCGTGCCCTTCAGCCGCGTGGCGGTGGCGTGGATGTAGCCGGACTCGATGGCGATGTCCGCCCCCATCGCCGCGAGGCCCCTGATGTGGAGGTCCACCGGGCGCTCGCCGATCGCGCAGCCTCCGGGCAGCGACACGCGCGCCTCGCCGAAGCGCGCAAGCAGCGGTCCCAGGGTGAGGATCGAAGCGCGCATCGTCTTCACCAGGTCGTAGGAGGCGAAGGGTTCGGCGACGTGCCGCGCGTCCAGCCGCACTTCGTGCCCGGACACCTCGCACTTGACGCCCATGCTCTCCAGCAGACGGATCATGGTGCGCACGTCCTGCAGCTCGGGAACATTGGAGATCCGCACCGGCGCCGCGGTCAGCAAAGCCGAGGCGAGGATCGGGAGGGCGGCATTCTTGGCTCCGGCGACGCGCACCTCGCCCGAAAGCGGCACCCCGCCGCGAATGGAAAGTTTTTGCATGGTCTCTGGGGTCCTACGGGCCCGGGGCCTGGATCGGTTTCAGCGCGACGCCCACTCTTCCGGTGAAAGGGTCTTCATGGACAAGGCGTGGATCTCCTCGCGCATGCGATCGCCCAGCGCGCCGTAAACCAGCTGGTGACGGCGCACGCGGGGCAGGCCCGCGAAGGCCGGGCTCACGATGAGCGCCTCGAAATGGGCCCCGTCGCCCTTTACCTCGAGGTGGGTGACGGCAAGGCCGGCGCGGATGGATTGCTCGATGGATGCTGGTTCGACCATATTGGACCTTCTCCCCGACCTCCCCAAGGGGGAGGAAGCCAACGTGGGACGCGGTTCCGCAAGTGTTGGGATCGGGTTAGTGGCGCAGCTTGTAGCCATTTCGCAGCAGGTGCAGGGTCAGCCATGATAGGGCAGCGAAGGCGCCGGTCGCAACGCCCAGGCTGGTCCAGGGCGCGACATCGGAGCGGCCGAAGAACCCGTAGCGGAACCCGTCGATCGCATAGAAGAAGGGGTTCAGCTTCGAGATCGACTGCCAGAAGGGCGGCAGCGACTGGATCGAGTAGAACACGCCCGCGAGGAACGTGAGGGGCATCACCAGGAAATTCTGGAACGCGGCGAGCTGGTCGAACTTCTCCGACCAGATGCCGGCGATGATGCCCATCGTCCCGAGCATCCCGCAGCCGACGATCGCGAAGGCAATCACCCAGAAGGGGTTGGGCACGGGCAGCGGGATCAGCCACAGGGTCGCTGCGAAGACGCCGATGCCCACCACCAGCCCGCGCACCATCGCCGCGAGCAGGTAGGCGGCGAAGATCTCGCCCGGGGTGATCGGCGGCAGCAGGATGAAGACGATGTTTCCCGTGATTTTCGACTGGATGAGCGACGACGAGCTGTTGGCGAACGCGTTCTGCAGCATCGCCATCATCGCGAGTCCCGGGATGAGGAACTGGACGTACGTGACGCCGGGGAAGATCTGCACGTGGGTCGCGAGGGCGTGGGCGAATACCAGCAAGTAGAGCAGTGTCGTGAGCACCGGTGCGGCCACGGTCTGGAAGCTCACCTTCCAGAAGCGCAGCACCTCCTTGTAGAGGAGCGTCGGAAAGCCGGTCATGGCGCCGCGCGCGCATCCTCGCGCCGCATGATCTTCACGAACACCTCCTCGAGCTCCGGCTCGGCCACCTCGAGGCTGGCGACCTCGGCTCCGGCATGGCGCAGCCGGGCGAGCGCATCCTCGACGTGCGCCATGTCCGCCACCGGGATGCGCCACCAGCCGCCCGGCTCCTCGATGGCGACCGCCGCGAGCGCGGGCGGCAGCTCGCACCCGGAAAGCTTCACCCGCAACACTCGCTCGGAGAACGAGGCCAGCAGGTTCGCGGTGGAATCGAGGGCCACGATCCGCCCGTCCTTCATCATGGCGATGCGCGAGCACAGCTGCTGCGCCTCCTCCAGGTAGTGGGTGGTCAGCACGATCGTGTGTCCCGCCTCGTTCAGCCCGCGCACGAAGGCCCAGAGCGTCTGGCGCAGCTCCACGTCCACCCCGGCGGTAGGCTCGTCGAGCACGATCACCGGGGGGCGGTGCACCAGCGCCTGCGCCACCATCACGCGCCGCTTCATGCCGCCGGAGAGCGCGCGCATGTTCGCGTTGGCCTTGCCGGTGAGCGCGAGGCGCTCGAGGAGCTCGTCGATCCACGCGCGGTTGTCGCGCAACCCGAAGTATCCCGACTGGATCGTGAGCGTCTCGCGCACCGTGAAGAACGGGTCGAAAACGATCTCCTGCGGAACGATGCCCACGCTACGGCGTGCTTCGCGGAAGTCGCGTCCCACGTCGTGCCCCATCACCGCGGCGGATCCCGAATCGGGGATCGCGAGGCCGGCAAGGACCGATATCAGGGTGGTCTTCCCGGCCCCGTTGGGGCCGAGGAGCGCGAAGAACTCGCCCTGGTGGACTTCGAGCGACACTCCCGCGAGGGCGCGAACGGCGCCGAAACGCTTCTCGACGTCGCGCACCTCGACGGCGAGGCTCACCCGGTGGGGCCCGATCCCCCGCCCTCGTTCGCGTCGATCAGCTCGGTGACGCCGTAGAGGGTTGCCAGCGCGACGAGATTGGCGGGGAGCCTCACGAACTCGAGCTTCTTGCCCCGGCTCGCCGCCTGGCGGCGCCACTCGAGCAGCAGCGCGACGGCCGAGGAGTCCACCCCCGTGATGCCGGAAAAGTCGATCGTGAGCCGCTCGGGGAGGTCCGGGCGCGCCGCGTACTCGGCGCTCTCGGCGAGCACCGCGGGGAGGGTCTCGAACGACAGCGCTCCGGTCAGCGCCAGGACCTCGCCAGCGGCAGAAGCGCTCATTTCTTCGCGTCGGCCTTGGGGGCGGTCGCCGGCTGCGGGGAGCGGTTGCGATCCGCGAGCGTTTTCACCAGGCCATCGATCCCGCCCTTCTGGATCTGGTCGTTGAAGCTGCCGCGATAGGTCGTCACCAGCGACACCCCGTCGATCACCACGTCGTAGACCTTCCACCCGCTGTCGCCCTTCTCCATCGCGTAGTCGATCGGGATCGGCGGCCCGCCCTGCTGGAGCACCGCGGTACGCACCACGACATCCTTGTCCTGCGCGCTCATCTTCGACGGCTTCACCTCGATGGTCTGGTTCTTGTAGGCGGTGAGCGAGGCCGAATAGGTCCGCACGAGGAGCGTGCGGAATTCCTTGGTGAGCGCCTCCTTCTGCGCGTCGCTCGCCTGCGCCCAGTTGCGGCCCACGGCAAGGCGCGTCATGCGGGCGAAGTCGAAGTGCGGCAGCACTTTCTGCTCGGCGAGCTCGACCACCTTGCGGGCGTTGCCGCTCTGCAGGTCCTTGTCGACCTTGATGATCGCGAGCAGTTCGTCGGTGACGCGCTTGACCAGTGCGTCGGGGGCTTCCTGGGCCGCGGCGAGCATCGGCACGCAGGCAATGAACATCGCGAGAAATCTTCGCATCATGATGGCAGGTGTCCTGTGAGGGTGACGGGGATTGAGACCCCAACGTTCGAGCTAAGGTTTCCGTGGACCTACTTCTTGGCGGGAGCGTCGTCCTGCGCCTTGCTGAACAGGAATTGCCCGATCAGCTTCTCGAGCACCACCGCCGACTGGGCGATCTGGATGCGGTCCCCGTCGGCGAGCTTCTTGTCCTCGCCGCCGGCCTCGAGGCCCACGTAGGTCTCGCCCAGCAGCCCCGAAGTGAGGATCGCCGCCGTGGTGTCCTTGGGGAAGGCGTAACGCTGGTCCAGAGCGAGCGACACCGCCGCCTGGAAGCGCTCGTTGTCGAAGTGGATCTCCTCGACGCGGCCGACGAGCACGCCGGCGCTGCGCACCGGGCCGCGCACCTTGAGGCCGCCGATGTTGTCGAACCGCACCTCGACGCGGTAGGTCTTCGCAGCGCGTTCGGTGCCGAGATTGCCGACCTTGAACGCGAGCACCAGGAGCGCGGCGAAGCCCGCTGCGACAAAGGCGCCGAACCACAGATCGATCGTTGTTCTTTCCATCGTCAAGTCTTCGGTCGCCAGTGTGTGGGGGAAGCGGGTGCGCTCTCAGCCGTCGTCGCGCAGCATGAAAGCGGTGAGCACCAGGTCCAGGATGAGGATCACCAGGGCGGAGGTCACGACGGTGCGTGTCGTCGCCCTCGAGACGCCTTCGGCGGTGGGCGGGGCGTCGAATCCCTCGAAAGTCGCGATCACGGAGACCGCGATGCCGAATACGAATGCCTTCACCAGACCATTCAAAACATCATACCGGAAGTCAACCGCGGCCTGCATCTGCGACCAGAAGGCGCCGTTGTCGACGCCGATCACCACCACGCCGATGATGTAGCCGCCGAATATCCCCATCGAGGAGAAGAGGAGCGCCAGGATCGGCATCGAGATCACGCCCGCCCAGAAGCGCGGCGCGATCACCCGTGCCATCGGCGAGACCGCCATCATGTCCATGGCGGTGAGCTGCTCCGTGGTCTTCATGAGGCCGATCTCGGCGGTGATCGCGCTGCCCGCGCGCGAGGCGAACAGCAGCGCCGCGACCACGGGCCCGAGCTCGCGCACCAGCGACAATGACACCAGCACGCCGATCGACTCGGTGGCGCCGTAGCGCTGCAGCGTCTGGTAGCCCTGCAGGCCCAGCACCATGCCGACGAAGAGGCCGCTCACGATGATAATGATGAGCGACAGCACGCCGGTGAAGTAGACCTCGCGCATCACGAGGCGGAAACGGTGGGCGCTGGTGCCGGAAGCGGCGACGACCAGGCCGAAGAAGCGCGCCATCACGCCCATGCGCCAGATGCCATCGATGAAATTGCGCCCGAGGCGCAGCAGCGAGCGGCGCACGCGCTCAACCATTGGCGCCCCTGACGGCGAGCCCGACGTCGGCCGCGTACGGACGGGCGCTGTAATGGAAGGGTACCGGCCCGTCGGTCTCGCCATGGACGAACTGGCGCACGAACGGATCGGTGGAGGCACGCACCTCCTCGGGAGTGCCCTCGCCGGCGATGCGGCCCTCCGAAACGAAGTAGAGGTAGTCCACGATCTCCAGGCACTCGTTCACGTCGTGCGAGACCACGATCGAGGTCGCACCCAGCGCGTCGTTGAGGCGGCGCACCAGCTGCCCGATCACCGCGAGCGCGATCGGGTCGAGCCCCGCGAACGGCTCGTCGTAGAGCACCAGCATCGGGTCGAGGACCACCGCGCGCGCGAGGGCGACGCGCCGCGCCATGCCGCCGGAGAGCTCCGCGGGGAGCAGCCGGCGGGCGCCGCGCATGCCCACGGCCTCGAGCTTCATCAGCACCAGGTCGCGGATCATGCCCTCGGGCAGCCCGGTGTGCTCGCGCAGCGGGAAGGCGACGTTCTCGAAGACCGTGAGGTCGGTGAACAGCGCCCCGTACTGGAACAGCATGCTCATCCTGCGCCGCATCCGGTAGAGGCCCTCGCGGTCGAGGCCGTGGACCGACTCGCCCGCGATCTTTACCGCCCCGCCCGTGGGGCGCAGCTGGCCGCTGATCAGGCGCAGCAGCGTGGTCTTCCCGCAGCCGCTGCCGCCCATGATGGCCACCACCTTGCCGCGCGGGACGCGCATCGTGATGCCCTTGAGGACCGGCCGGCGACCGTAGGAAAAGGTCACCGAATCGACATCGACCAGGGTTTCGGGCACGCGGGGCGGTGGGATCGGCAAAATGGGGAGAGGAATTCTAGCATTTTCGACCCATCACGCTCCCCTATAATCGATCGCGTGAAGAAGCCCAGCTTGCTGCTGGTCGACGACGACCCGCTGATCAACGAAAGCCTTGCCTTCGCGCTCGCCGACGACTTCGAGGTGGCGCGTGCCGGGGATCGCGCGGGCGCTGTCGAGCGGCTGCGCGAGGGGCTCAAACCCGACCTTGCGCTGATCGACCTCGGGCTTCCGCCAGTCGCGCACCTGCCCAACGAGGGGTTCAAGCTGATCGGCGACCTCCTCGCGCATGCCCCTGACGTGCGCATCCTCGTGCTGACCGGCCAGAACGAGGAATCGAACGCGCGGCGTGCCCGCGCTCTCGGCGCGGTCGACCTGGTGCCCAAGCCCTGCGAGCCGAAACTGCTGCGGGCGATGCTCACGCGCGCGTTGCGTTCCCCGGTCCTGGACCGCCCCGACGACGGTCCCGAGAATGCGCGCGCCCTCATCGGCGAGAGCCCGGCGCTGCGCCGGTTGCGGAGCCAAATCGACCTCTACGCGGCGAGCGCCTTCCCGGCGCTGATCGAGGGCGAATCGGGAAGCGGCAAGGAGAGGGTCGCGTTCTCGCTTCACCATCTGAGCGCACGCTCCCGCGAGCCCTTCCTCGCGCTCAACTGCGCCGCGATCTCGCCCACGTTGGTGGAGCCCACGCTCTTCGGCTATGCCAAGGGCGCCTTCACCGGTGCCATCCAGGCCAAATCCGGCTACTTCGAGGACGCCGGCGACGGCACCCTCTTCCTGGACGAGATCGGCGAGTTGCCGCTCGAGCTCCAGGCGAAGCTGCTACGCGTGCTCGAAAACGGCGAGTACCAGCGCGTAGGCGAGACGCAGACTCGCCTGAGCCGGGCGCGGATCGTGGCCGCGACCAATCGCGACCTGCGCGAGGAGGTGCGCCGCGGGCGCTTCCGCTCCGACCTGTACCACCGCCTCTCCGTGTTCGAGCTGGTGGTGCCGCCGCTGCGCGAGCTCGGCGACGATCGCCTGAGGCTCCTCGACCACTATCGCAGCCTCTACGCGGCCAAGGCCGCGAGCCAGCCCTTCTCCTTCGATGATCGGGCACGTGCGCGCTGGAACGCGTACGCATTCCCCGGCAACGTGCGCGAGCTGAAGAACATCGTGATCCGGCTGACGACGAAATACGCCGGCTACACCGTCGGCGAGGCCGATCTCGAGGCGGAGTTCGCACCCGCCGCCGAGGTCGCGGGCCGGCAGGATCCGGTCGCCACCGCGCGCGCCGAGCTCATGTCGGGAAAGCCCTTCAGCCTCGACGCGATGCTGAAGGACGTCGAGCAGGCGTACCTCGAAGCCGCTATCGAGATCGCGCACGGCAACATGTCCCAGGCCGCGAAGCTGCTCGGCGTCTCGCGCAGCACCCTGTACGGCCGGCTCGAATCCGCCGGGCGCTCGGGTGCTAGACTCGCCGCTCCCGATACGGGCGGATGAGCGCGACCGACTCGAGCCTTCACCATCGGACGCGCGCCTGCCTTGCAACCATGACGATGTACCTGGACCATTTCGGGCTGCGCGAGGCGCCGTTCCGGATCACGCCGCACACCGAGTTCTTCTTTTCGGGCGCCAATCGCGGCGCGACTCTCGAGGCGCTCCTCTACGCGATCACCGCGGGCGAGGGCATGGTCAAGGTGACCGGCGAGGTCGGCAGCGGCAAGACGATGCTGTGCCGCGTGCTGATGGAGCGCCTGCCCGATTCGGTCGAGACGATCTACCTGGCGCTCCCGAGCCTGTCGCGCGACGAGATGCTGGCGGCGATCGCCGGCGACCTGGGCATCGACACCGCGGGCGCGAACACCACCAAGCTGGTGCGCGCCCTCCAGGAAAAGCTGATCGCGGTCCATGCGGCGGGCCGCCAGGTGGTGGCGCTGATCGACGAGGCGCACGCGATGCCGCTCGCCACCCTCGAGGAGATCCGGCTGCTCTCCAACCTCGAGACCGACAAGGAAAAGCTGTTGCAGATCGTGCTCTTCGGCCAGCCGGAGCTCGACATGCACCTGGCGCTTCCGGGCATGCGCCAGCTGAAGGAGCGCATCACCCACGGCTTCACGCTCGGGCCGCTTCCGGCACGCGAGATCGGGGAGTATGTGAAGTTCCGCCTGCGCGCCGCGGGCTACCACGGGCCCGACCTCTTCGGGCCGGAGACCCTGCGCATCATCGGCGAGGCGTCCGAAGGTCTCACGCGGCGCATCAACATCTACGCCGACAAGACACTGCTTGCCGCCTTTGCCGCGGGCACCCACACCGTGACCGCCGACCACGCGCGCGCTGCGGTCGCCGATACCCAGATCGTGATGACACGGCGCGAGTCGCCGCGGCGCGTGGCCTGGGCGAGCGCCGTGTCGCTTGCCGTGGGCGTCGGCCTGGGTTTCCTGCTCGCCCAGGTCGTCAATCCCCCGAGCCCCGCACCCGCGGCGATCGCCGCCTCCGTGCCGACGGCCCCCGTTCCCGCGCCGGCACTCGCGGTCGCCCCGGTTCAGGCGGTCGCGGCTCCCTCGGCCCCCGCGCCGGCCGCAGTGCCGGGTGCGTCCACCACCCTCCTGCCGGCCGAGCCTGCCGCGGCTGCCTTGGACTCGATCGCCACCCGGCTTGCCGCCGGGCGCAGCCTGATCGCCCCTGGGTCAGGAGCGCGCTACTCGGTTCAGTTGATGGTGACCGACGCACGCGAGCGCGAATTCCTGGAGTCCTGGCTCGCCCAGGCGGGCCGCGCCGTGGAGCCCGCGAAACTGGTGCTCGTCCCGGCGGGCAGCCCGGAGTCGCCCAAGGTGGCGGTGCTGCTGGGGTCCTTCAGCGAGCGCGGCAAGGCGATCGACGCGCTCGAAAAGCTGCCGCCGACCCTCAGGCAATTCAAGCCCTATGTGCGATCGATCGACATCGTTCGCGAGGATGCTCGCCGCGCCCAGCCGCGCTAGCCGCAGACACCGGGTTTATTGTCGATTTCTGCACCGGAATGTGGGGGATTTCATTTGCGTTTGGCCCCTGAAAACGCTATAAAGTATGGCAGGGGCGGTTCTGTTCATAAAACAAACACTTACGAAATATTTCTGCATGCCGTTGAGAGCTTCTGCGCCATGGTTTGCGCTGGCCTTGGCACTGGCGGGCTGTGGCACGCGCCCGGTGGCCAAGAACGAGGGGCACATCCAGCCCGAGGCGCGTTCCAGCGCCTCGATTCCCGCTCCCGTTCGCAGCATCCCGCTTCCGCCTCCGCCGGAGGTGCGCGAGTCCGAGATCCGCTACTCGGTCGTGGTCGCCAACCAGCCCGTGCGCGATGTGCTGCTCGCGATGGCGCGAGAGACCCGGGTCAACTTCGACATCCACCCGGGCATCGAAGGCAACATCAATCTCAACGCCATCGACCAGACGCTCAAGCAGATCCTCACGCGCGTCGCACGCCAGGTGGACGTTCGCTGGGAAAGCGACGGCCAGACCATCACCGTCATGCCCGATGCGCCCTACCTGCGCACGTACCGCGTGGATTACGTCAACATGGCGCGCGATGTGAGCGGCACGATCGGCGTGCAAAGCCAGGTGGTTGCCCCGCCGAGCGCGACCGCCGGCGCCAGCAGCGGCGCGAGCCAGAATAGCTCGCTGCTCAAGGTCGACAACGTCGCGAAGAACCGCTTCTGGGAAACCCTCGAGAAGAACATCAAGGACATGCTGCGCGAGACCGACAAGCTGCTGCCCGAGGGCAGCAGCGAGACCGTGGTGCAATCGCGCGGCCAGGGTCAGACCAGCACTACGCAGTCCCGGAGCTCTCCGCGCGGGCGAGGCACGGCCTCGCAGGCGAGCACCACCACCACGACTCCCGGCGCCGAGCAGACCAACCAGGCGCAGGAATTCGTCGAGCAGCGACTTACCTTCCGCGAAGCGGCGAGTGTCATGGTGAATGCTGAAAGCGGGATGGTCTCGGTCCGCGCGACCTCGCGCCAGCATGAGAGGGTGTCGGAATTCATCGGCCAGGTTGTGGGCTCGGCGCGCCGCCAGGTGCTGATCGAAGCGACCGTGGTCGAGGTCCAGCTCAACGACAACTACCAGACCGGCGTCGACTGGTCGGCGCTGGGCCTCAACGGGCTCGGCTACAGCTTCCGCCAGAACCTGATCGGCACCAACCTGGCCGAAGCGCCGTTCTTCTCGATCGGCTACAGCAATCCCAACGCGGCCGCGGGCGGATCGATCAGCAGCACCGTGAAGCTCCTCGACTCCTTCGGCAACACGCGCGTGCTGTCGAGCCCGAAGATCATGGCCCTGAACAACCAGACTGCGGTGCTCAAGGTGGTCGAAAACCTTGTGTACTTCAGCGTGCAGGCCCAGGTCACCCCCGGGGCCAACAACTCGGCGCCGATCGTGGCCTTCACCACCACGCAGAACGTCGTGCCGGTGGGATTCGTCATGAACGTGACCCCGCAGATCTCCGACAACGACATGGTGGTGCTCAACATCCGGCCCACGATTTCGAGCCAGGTGAGCTTCGTTCTCGATCCGAATCCGGATCTTCGCCGTGTAGGGGTGGAAAACCGGGTGCCCGTGATCCAGTCGCGCGAATTCGAGAGCGTGCTGCGCATCCCAAGCGGGCAGACCGCGATCCTCGGCGGTCTCATGCAGGACAGTTTCCAGGGTAAGCGCGACGGCGTTCCGATCCTGTCGCGCATCCCCTTCCTGGGTGACGCGGTGAGCTACCGCAACGACACCTCGAAGAAGAACGAGCTGGTGATCTTCCTGCGCCCGATCGTGATCCGCGACGCGAGCGTCGACGGCGACCTCGCCGACTACCGCCGCTACCTGCCGAACCAGGATTTCTTCCCCGACGCCCGGCCGCTGGGACCCAAGTTCGAGGAAAACCTGCAGCGACTCGAGCGCGGCGAGTTCCCCCGCGGCACCCCGGTGCCGGTCGTCCCCGATGGCCTCGGGGGCCGTTCTTGAGCCTTCTGCTCGACGCATTGAAGCGCGCCGAGCAGGAAAAGCTCGCGCGTGCCCCCGGCGACGCTGGCCCGGCGGGCGTGCCGCCCCGCGAGCCGGTCGCGCCGCGCTCGATCGCACCCGCTCCCCCCGGCAGTCTCGAGCTCCAGTCGCTTTCTTCCGGCGGCGGCGCACACACGCTCGGCGGCCCACCGCGGCCCGATAGCGGCGGCGCGCACACGCTCGGCGGCACACCGCGGCCCGATAGCGCAGGCGCCCACGCGGCGCAGGTCATGTTCCAGGCCAAGGCCGCACCCGAGACGCGCAGCCGGGGGATGCTCTGGGCGACGATTGCCGCCGTGGCCGTGGTGGTGGCCGCCGCGGCAGCCTACGTCTGGTACTCGGTGCGCAGCTTGGCACCGCAGGCAGCGGTGCAGCCGCGCCCGCGAGCCGCACCCATTGCGCCGCCCGCCGGCGCGCCGCCGATGCAATCGCCCGCCGCCGAGATGGCGCTCCTGTCCGCAACCCAGGGCGGAAGACCCGCGTCCGAGATTCCCATGAGGCCGGCCCTCGAAGCGTCCGCGCCCGCCCCCGTTCCGGCGCCTTTGCGAGCGGCCCTCCCCGCAACGCCGGCGCAGACGGTTGCGCAGCTGCTGCGCGAATCGGCGGTCGCCCCCGCGACGCCGCCATTGCGCCTGGATCGCTCGACTGATGCTCCCCGCCGCGTGCCTGCCGAGGTCGCCTCCGGCTACGAGGCGCTGCGCCAGGGCAACCTCGCCACCGCGCGGCGCAGCTATGAGGCGGCGGTTGCCGCCGACCCCGTGAACGTCGATGCGCGCCTCGGCCTCGCCACGGTCGAAGCCCGTAGCGGCAACCGTTCGTCCGCGGCGGCGAGCTATCGCCGCGCGCTCGACCTCGAGCCGCGCAATCCGACCGCCCTTGCCGGGCTCGCCGCGCTCGCCGACTTCTCGCGCCCCGACGCACTCGAGGGCCAGCTGCGCGCGGACATCGCCTCTGCGCCCGGCAGCGCCGCCCTGCACTTCACGCTCGGCAACCTCTATGCCTCCCAGGCGCGCTGGCGCGAGGCGCAGGTCGAATACTTCGAGGCCCACCGCCTCGATCCGGGCAGCGGCGACATCCTCTACAACCTCGCCGTCAGCCTCGACAGCCTCGGCCAGGCGCGCGTCGCCGCGGGCTTCTACCAGCGCGCGCTCGAGGCCGCTCGCGACAACGGCGCGCAGTTCGACCCGGCGCCGGCGGCGCGCCGGCTGGCCGAGATCCGCTGATGGGCTCGATCCAGGGAGCCCCGCTCGCCCAGGTCCCGCTCGGGCAGACGCTGCTGATCAAGGGGATCATCAGCCAGGACCAGCTCAACATCGCGCTGACCGAGCAGAAGAAGTTCAAGGCGCCGCTCGGCAAGGTGCTGGTGACGCTCGGGTTCGTGACCGAAGCCACGATCCGCGACATCCTCTCGGAGACGCTCGGCCAGGTCTCGATCGACCTCGAGAACACGATCGTCGACCCGGCCGCGATCGCGCTCGTGCCCAAGGACATGGCGCGGCGCTTCCACGTGCTGCCGGTGAGCTACGACTCGGACCGCAAGGTGCTGCTGATCGCGGTGTCGGACCCCGCCAACGTCGTGGCCCTCGACCAGATCCGCGCGCTTGCGCGCGAGGAGCTGCGCATCGAGCAGGTGCTGGCGCGCGAGTCGGACATCACCATCGGCATCGAGCACCACTACGGCTTCGAGCTGTCGATCGACGGCATCCTGAACGAGATCGAGACGGGCGAGATCGACTACCAGTCGCTCGCCGCGGACTTCGACGAGTACAGCCAGCCGGTGGTGCGCCTGGTGGACGCGCTGCTGAACGACGCGGCCAAGCGCAACGCCTCCGACATCCACTTCGAGCCCGAGCAGGGGTTCCTGCGCATCCGCTACCGCATCGACGGCGTGCTGCGCCAGATCCGCAGCCTGCACAAGAATTACTGGGCGGCGATGGTGGTGCGCCTGAAGGTCATGAGCGGCATGAACATCGCGGAGACGCGTGCGCCGCAGGACGGGCGCATCTCGCTGCTGCTCTCCGGCCACCAGGTCGACTTCCGCGTGTCCTCGCAGCCAACCACCCACGGCGAGAACATGGTGCTGCGCATCCTCGACCGCGACAAGGGCATCGTGCCCCTCGAGGAGCTGGGACTGCACGCCGAGGACCTGAAGACGTTGAAGCTCATGCTCGCGCGCCCCGAGGGCATCATCCTCGTGACCGGCCCCACCGGCAGCGGCAAGACCACGACGCTCTACTCGATCCTGAACTACATCAACACCGAGGGCATCAACATCATGACCCTCGAGGATCCGGTCGAATACCCGATGGCGATGATCCGCCAGACCTCGGTGAACGAGGT
>JANMYH010000100.1:0-2083 GCA_031381925.1 Burkholderiales bacterium
GAAGTTCATCCCTTGCCCCACCGTTTGGCGCCCATGCGGGGGGCTTACCCATAAGGAGATTTCATGCGCCATTACGAGATCGTATTCATCGTGCATCCCGATCAGAGCGAGCAGGTGCCCGCCATGATCGAGCGATACCGCAACACGATCACCACCGGCAACGGGGTGATCCACCGCATCGAAGACTGGGGACGGCGCCAGCTCGCCTACCCGATCGCCAAGGTGTTCAAGGCGCACTACGTGCTGATGAACATCGAAGTGACCAACGACACGCTCAATGAGCTCGAGCACGCGTTCAAGTTCAACGACGCCGTGGTCCGACATCTCATCGTGAGCAAGAGCGAAGCCGAGACCGGCCCCTCCCCGATGATGAAGGAGGAGAAGTCGCGCAATGTCACCGATGGGCCCGCCGGCGACAGGCCGGAGCGCGATGGTGCTGCTCCCATGCCGCCCCGCGAAGGCAGCGCGCCCGCGCAGCCTGCACAAATTTAAGGACACACGACAATGCCCAGACCGTCTCCGCGCGGCAAAGGTAAAGGCAAAGGCAAGTTCGCCAAAGGCAAGGACGGGAAAAACCCGAATCGCGGGCTATTCCGCCGCCGCAAGTTCTGCCGCTTTACCGCCGACAAGATCAAGGAAGTCGACTACAAGGACATCGGCATCCTGAAGGACTTCATCAACGAGAACGGGAAGATCATCCCCGCGCGCATCACCGGCACCAAGGCGCGCTACCAGCGCCAGCTCGGGATCGCCATCAAGCGTGCGCGTTTCCTCGCTCTCATCCACTTCACCGACCTGCACTGAGGGAGCCCGCCATGCAAGTGATTCTGATGGAGAAACTGGTGAACCTCGGCGGCCTCGGCGACGTGGTGAAGGTGAAGGACGGGTTCGCCCGCAACTTCCTCATCCCCCAGGGCAAGGCCAAGCGCGCCACCGAGAAGAACCTGAAGGACTTCGAGAACCGCCGCACGGACCTCGAGAAGAAGGCCAACGAGCACCTCGTGTCCGCCCAGGACCGCGGCGCCAAGCTCGAAGGCATGAAGATCGAGATCGCCCAGAAGGCGGGCGCCGACGGCCGGCTCTTCGGCTCGGTCACCAACGGCGATATCGGTGAAGCGCTCGGCAAGCAGGGGCTCGAGGTCAAGAAGTCCGAGATCCGCATGCCGGCCGGGACGCTCAAGCACATCGGGGAATTCCCGATCACGATCCAGCTGCATTCGGATGTGCTCGCGCATATCATCGTGCACGTGGTGGCGGAGCAGTAACCTCCGTGTCACCCCCGCGTAGGGCGGGGGCCCAAATGTGAAAGCCGCCGCAAAGGCGGCTTTTGCATGAATGGGGTGATGGCTTCGAAATTCACTATGACGCGCGGCGTCATATCGGCTGAATTTCTGCGAGGGAGAGACGTGTGCTGTATGACGCGGCGCGTTATGGCCCGAATTGAGGTACCCCACATCGATCAAGGTAGATTGGGCCCCCGCCTACGCGGGGGCGACAGACTCACTTGAGCTTCGCGGCGTCCTTGTCTTTGGTCTTGATGGCCGCGACATAACGATCATTCGAATGGATGAGTCGCCGCACCAGGAGGCTCACGATCGCCCGCCCGAACGCGGCCTGTAAGCCGTTCGACCCCTTCTTGAGCGAATCAGCGGGGAAGGCAACCAGGTAAGTCGGAATCACCGTCTTCACGCTCGCCGACCGAGGCCGATCGCTGCCTTCGATGAACGCGATCTCCCCAAATCCCTCCCCCGCCTGAATCCGCCCGACGCGAACTCCGCGATGGATCACCTCGAGCTCGCCCGACTCGACGACATAGACGGTGGTATCGCCCGAGCCTTCCTCGATCACCTCCGCCTTCGGCTCGAATGCGCGCCGCTCCCCCATCCGCACCGCCTCCCAAAGCTCCGTCTCCGAAAACCGTGCAAAGAAGGGCAGCTGCCGCAGCGCCTCGAACCGCGCGCTCTCGTTCACGATCGTCGGCTCGTCGCGAATCTCGGGGAAGGTCGCCGAGAGCACCTCGCGAAAAACCTTCCAGGACTGGTAGCGCACGCGCCGGTCGCGGTGCATCGCGCGGTAGATCGCC
>JANMYH010000126.1:0-11029 GCA_031381925.1 Burkholderiales bacterium
CCGCTACGCGCCGAGGGCCAGGTAGAGGTCCACGATGGCGCTGCGCCGGTTGCGCTCGGCGTCGATCGCATCGAGGCGCGCCACCATCAGCTGGCGCTCGGCCTCGAGGTACTCGAACAGGCTCACCGCGCCGTTATCGTAGCGCAGCCGCGTGAGCTCCGAGGTGCGCGCCAGGGCGCGCTCTCGTTCCTGCTGCGCCAGGTGCGCCTCGCGCAGGTTGGCCTGCGCGGCGAGCGCGTCGCGCACTTCACGGAACGCATTGGCGATCGCCTTCTGGTAGAGCTCGGCCGCCTCGCGTGTGCGGGCGTTGGCGAGGTCCACACCGCCGCGGATCCCGCCGGAAGCGAAGAGCGGCGCAAGGAGGTTGCCGCCAATACTCCAGACGCGCGCCGGGCCCGAGAAGAGGTTGCCGAGCGACTGGCTCTCGCCGCCGAAGAATCCGGTGAGCGAGATCGACGGGAAGTATGCCGCGCGCGCCACGCCGATGCGGGCGTTCGCCGCGTGCAAGCGCTCTTCGGCCTCGCGCAGGTCGGGGCGGCGCAGCAGCAGGTCCGAAGGCAGGCCCGCGGGCACCTCGACCACGATCGGCGTCGCGGGGTTGCCCCGCTCCACACGCGCCGCGAAGACCTCGCGCGGGCTGCGCCCGAGGAGCACCGCGAGCGCGCCCTCCTGCACCACCCGCTGCTGGCGCACCACCGGCACCAACGCCTCGGCCGCGCGCAGGTCCGACTCGACCTGCCGGTACTCGAGCTCGGAGACCACGCCCGCGTCGAGGCGCAGCTTCTGCAGTTCGAGGGACTTGCCCCGGCCAAGGCGGGTGAGCTCGAGGGATTCCAGCCGTCGGTCGAGCGCGCGCAGCGTGAAATAGCCGCGGACCACCTCGCCGATGAGCGAGGTGCGCACGGCGTCGCGTCCGGCGCTGCTCGCCGCGAGCTCGGCCCGTGCCGCCTCGGTGGCGCGCCGGTACTTGCCCCAGAAATCGAGCTCCCACGAGGCGCGCAGCACCAGCCGGTGGGTGCCCGCCTCGATCGCATCGGGCGGTGGCGGGAACGAGCCCTTTTCCGAGGAGCGCGAGCGCGAAGCGCCGTAGTCGATGCCCGCGTCGGGCCATTGGTCGGAGCGCGCGATGCCGAGCTGCGCACGCGCCTGCTCGATTCGCTCGGCGGCCACGCGCAGGTCGCGGTTGGCGGCGAGCGCCTCGTCGACGAGGTTGTCCAGGACCGGGTCCTGGAACACGACCCACCAACGCCCGGGCGCCGGAACCGCCGCCTGCGCGACGGCGAAATCCTTGGGAAGGTCCACATCCGGACGCGTGTAGTTGGGGCCGACAGTGCACCCGGCGAGCAGAGCGGCGAGCAACGCCGCGATCGCTTGCCGTCCCCGTGTCATAGCCTGCCCCGGTAATCCTGAAGCCGGGGGGGACCCAATTTCCCTAATCATCGTGCCCCTCCGTGTGGACCGTATGGCGCGTGGCGGTGTGCGAGGTCTTGTGCTGCTGCAGGTCGCGATGGTGCGTGGCCTCCTGCTTGAGCTCCTCGGTGGAACGCTTCTCCCCGAGCTTCCTCTCCATCACCAGCTTGTAGAAGAACGGCACGAAGAAGATCGCGAGGAAGGTCGCCGCGAGCATGCCGCCCATGACCCCGGTGCCCACCGACTTGCGCGCACCGGCGCCCGCGCCCGTCGAGATGGCGAGCGGCAGCACGCCGAAGATGAACGCGAGCGAGGTCATGAGGATCGGGCGGAAGCGCAGCCGCGCCGCCTCCAGGGCCGCTGCCGAGTACGACAGGCCCTCGTCGGTCTTCAGCAGCGCGTACTCGACGATCAGGATCGCGTTCTTCGCGGCGAGCCCGATGAGCGTGACCAGGCCGATCTGGAAGTACACGTCGCTCGTGAACTGCACCGGCCCCAGCAGGCTGCGCAGCGTGATCGCCAGCAGCGCGCCGAACATGCCGAAGGGCACGGCGAGGATCACGGTGAGCGGCAGCGACCACTTGCCGTACTGCGCCGCGAGGATCAGGAACGCCATGAAGGCGCCCGCGACCAGCGCGATGCTGGAAGCACCGCCGGAGCGCTTCTCCTGCAACGAAGCACCCGTCCAGTCGATGGTGAAGCCCGCGGGCAGCGTCCTGGCCACCCGCTCCACCGCCTCGATCGCCTGGCCCGAGCTCACGCCGGGGGCGCCGCTGCCGAAGATCTTGGTGGCCGGGACGTTGTTGTAGCGCTCGAGCGTGTCGGGGCCGCTGGTGAACTGGACCCGCGCGAGCGCGCTCACTGGAATCATCTCGCCCTTGTCGCTACGCACGTAGACCGCGCCCACGTCCTCGGGTTTCTTGCGGAAGGCGGGATCCGCCGACATGAGCACCTGCCAGGTGCGCCCGTACTTGTTGAAATCGTTCACGTAGTAAGTCCCGAGCGTGGCAGCGAGCGCGTTGAACACCTCCTCCAGCGGCACGCCGTAGGCCTTGGCCTTCTCACGATCCACGTCGACGAAGAGCTGCGGCACGTTGGGGCGCCAGAGCGTCTGCATCATCCCGAGCTGCGGCTCGCCCTGGGCGGCGGCGAGGAACTGGTCCTTCACCTCCGCCAGGCGCTTGGGACCGCCGTCGCCATTGTTCTGGATGTAGACCTCGAAGCCGCCCGCGGTGCCCAGGCCGAAGATTGCCGGGGCGTTGAACGCGATGGCCAGGCCCTCCTTGATGGCCATGGTGCGGCCGAAGTATTCGCCCACCAGTGCCTGCACCGGGACCTTGCGATCCTTCCAGTGCTTGAGCGTCACGAAGATCGTGGCGGCGTTGTTGCGGAAGGTGCCGCCGAGGAAGTCGAAGCCGGTGAAGGCGACCGCGTTCTCGATGTTCTCGTTCTCCCGGACCGAAGCGACGACCTGCTGGACGACCTTGTCGGTGCGCTCGAGCGACGAGCCGTCGGGCAGGATCACCGCGGCGATGTAGAAACCCTGGTCCTCCTCGGGGACGAGCGAGGTCGCCGTGGTCTTGAAGAAGAATGCGGTGGCGGCAATCATCACGAGGTATAGCACCAGCACCACGCCACCGCGCCGGATCATCCAGGCGACGCCATTCTCGTAGCGGTCCGTGGCGCGGCCGAACCAGCGGTTGAACCCGCGTGCCCAGCGCGCGGGCTCGCGGTGCTCCTTGCGAAGCATCATCACGCACAACGCGGGCGTGAGCGTGAGGGCGACGAAACCCGAGATCACCACGGCGATGGAAATGGTCACGGCGAACTGGCGATAGAGCTCCCCGGTCAGCCCTCCCAGGAACGCGATCGGGATGAATACCGCGCAGAGGACCAGCACGATCGCGACAATCGGGCTCGTGACTTCGTGCATGGCCTTGATCGCGGCCTCGCGCGATCCCAGGCCCTCCTCGCGCATGATGCGCTCGACGTTCTCCATGACGACGATCGCGTCGTCGACCACGATGCCGATGGCGAGCACCATCGCGAAGAGCGTGAGGGTGTTGATCGAGTAGCCGAGGAAGAGCATTCCCGCGAAGGTTCCGAAGAGCGCCACCGGCACGGTGGCGAACGGGATCACGGTGGCGCGCCAATCCTGCAGGAAGACGTACACCACCACGAACACCAGCAGCATCGCGATCAGCAGCGTCTCGATCACTTCCTTGATCGAGACCTCGACGAAGCGCGTGGTGTCGTACACCGCCGACTGGGTGAGACCCTCCGGAAATTTTTCCTGGAGGCGCTTCATGATGGCGTTCACTTCCTTGGCCACGTCGAGCGCGTTCGCACCCGGCTGCAGGAAGATGCCCATCAGCGTCGAGGGCTTGTTGTTCACGCGGCCCGAGAAGCTGTAGTCCTTGGAGGCGAGCTCGACCCGCGCCACGTCGCGCAGGCGCAGCCGCGAGCCGTCGGGGTTCGAGCGGATGATGATGTCCTCGAACTCCTTCGGCTCCGAGAGGCGCCCGCGCGTGGTGATGGTGTACACGAGGTCCTGCCCGCCGCCGGTGGGCGGCTCGCCGATCTTGCCCGCCGCGAACTGCGCGTTCTGCTCGTTCACCGCGCGCACGACGTCGCCGGGCGAGAGCTTCAGCGCCGCCATGCGGTCGGGCCGCAGCCAGATGCGCATCGCATAGTCCTTGGCGCCGAAGATCTGCACGTTGGTGGTGCCGGGGATTCGCTTGATCTGGTCCAGGATGTTGAGCGTCACGTAGTTGGACGTATAGAAGTCGTCGAAACGCCCGTCCGGCGAATAAACCGCGACGACCTGCAGGAACGATGACGAGCCCTTCTCCACCGTGACGCCCTGGCGGCGCACTTCCTGCGGCAGGCGCGGCTCGACCTGCTTCACGCGGTTGTTGACGTTGAGCGCGGCCTTGTCGACGTCGGCGCCGATGTTGAAGGTCACCTGGATCTGCACGGTGCCGTTCGAGGCCGAAGTCGAGCTGATGTAGAGCAGGTCCTCGACCCCGTTCAGCGTGTTCTCGATCGGTGCCGCGACCGTGGATTCGAGCACCGCCGCCGAGGCACCCGGGTATACCGCCGTCACCGTGACGACGGGTGGGGCGATCTCGGGATACTGCGCGATCGGGAGCACGCGCATCGCGGCGATGCCGCCGAGCGCGATGAAAAGCGAGATGACGATCGCGAAGACCGGCCGGTCGATGAAGAAGCGGGAGAACATGTCGGCTCCCTATTTCTTCTTTTCGGGTGATTGGGCCCCGGCCTTCGCCGGGGCGGCCGCGCCGGCTCCAGGCGGGCCGCCCGGGGCAGCTGCGGCCGGGTCCCCCACCTGCACCTGCGCCCCCGGGTAGACCTTCATGAGCCCGTCGACGATCACCTTGTCTCCGGCTGCGAGGCCGGAGGTGATGACCCATTCGTTGTTCGCGACCCACTCGCCGACGGTCACGGGCTTTGGCACCGCCTTGTTCTCGGGACCGAGGAGGTACACGAGCTTGCCCTGCGGGCCGTCCATCACCGCGCGCTGCGGCACTGTGATCGCGTTGACGCGCTGCGCGCCTTTCAGGATCACGCGCACGAACTGGCCGGGGTGGACCTCGCCCACGGGGTTGGGAATCTCCGCGCGCGCATCGGATGTGCCGGTCTGGGTATTCACGCGCGTGTCGGTGAACGCGAGCTTGCCGGTGCGCCCGTAGGTCCTGCCGTCCTCGAACCGGATCGTGACCTCGAAGCGGTTGTCCTTCGGCAGCAACAGCTTGCCCTGGGCGGCCTCCTGGCGGATGCGCGATTGCTCCGACTCCGACAGCCCGAAGTTCACGTAGATCGGATCGGCCTGGCTCACCGTGGTCAGCAGCACCTCGGGACCCGAGACCAGCGTGCCCTCGCTCTTCAGCGACCGGCTCGAAATCCCGCTCACCGGCGACTCCACCCGCGTATAGCCGAGGTTCAGGCGCGCCTCGGCAAGGCGTGCGCGCGCGGCCTTCACGTCTGCGCCGGCGACTTCCTCGGACGATGCGGCGTCGTCGAAATCCTTTTGCGACGCGGCGTGGGCTTCAAAAAGCGGCTTCATGCGCGCGGCGTTGCGCCGCGCCTGGGCGAGGCGGGCATCGGCCGAGGCGACATCGGCCTCGGCGCGCGCCGCGGCCGCCTCGAAAGGGGCCGAGTCGAGGGTGAAGAGCGACTGCCCGGCGCGCACCGGGCCGCCTTCTTCGTAGTTGCGCTTGATGAGGATCCCGGCCACGCGGGCACGCACCTCGACCTCGCGGGATCCCGCGGTCTGGGCCGGATACTCGAACTCGACCGGAATCGTCTTCGACGTCACTTCCTGCACGGCGACCACCGCCGGCGGCATCCCGCCGTGCCCACCGCCGGGAGGGCCCCCCTTGGGACCGCAGGCCACGAGCATGATCGCGAGGACGATGAGCACGATGGCACCGGTGAGGCGGGGCGGGGGCGGCAACATGGTTGTTCTCTTTACAAGGCTTTGGGGAAGGCGCACAATCTACATACAAACATGTATGTATGTCAAATGACAGTTTGTGACCGGAGAGAAATCGTTGGTCCGACGCACCAAGGAAGAGGCCCTGGAGACGCGCTCGCGCATCATTGATGCGGCCGAGCGGGTGTTCTACGTAAAGGGCGTGGCGAACGCCTCCCTCGAGGAGATCGCCACCGCCGCCGAGCTCACCCGCGGGGCGATCTACTGGCATTTCAAGGACAAGGCCGAGCTCTTCGACGCGATGATGCAGCGCGTGGTGCTGCCGGTCGAGGAGATGCTCGAGCGCTCCGGATGCTGCGGGACCACCGACCCGCTGCAGCTCCTGCGCCGCGCCACCATCGACGTCCTGGTGCGAACCGCGAGCGACGAACGCACCCAACGGGTGTTCGACATCGCCTACCACAAGTGCGAATACGTGGGCGATGCGGCCGGCGTTCGCGAGCGCCACATCGCGAGCCAGGGCGAGTGCATGAAGAGCATCGAGGCAGGCTTCCGCGCCTGCGTCGAGGCCGGCCAGCTGCCGAAGAGCGTGAGCCCACGGATTGCGGCCATCGGCGCGATGTCGCTGGTCTCGGGGCTCATCGCCAACTGGGTCCTCGATCCGGGCAGCTTCCCCCTGAAGCGCCATGCCGAGGCGCTGGTCGATATCTACTTTCGCGGCCTGGCTTCGACGCCCGCCGTTGCCGCGAAGTCGGCTCGCGCCGCGGCTAGTTGAAGATGCGCGAGTAGGTCGTCAGGTCCGTGCGATAGCAGGCGCACGACGAGCGCTCGAGGCCTTTCCGATCGAGGATCGTGAGCAAGCCGCGGGTGTAGGTGATGAGCTTGCGGTCTTGGAGCGCGGACGCAGCCTCGGTGATCCCGACCCGCCGGACGCCGAGCATGTAGGCGAGGAATTCGTGGGTGATCCTGAACGTATTCGAGTGCGCGCGATCGGCGGTCATGAGGAGCCAGCGGGCGAGGCGCTGCTCGACCAGGTGGAAGCGGTTGCACCCCGCGACCTGGATCAGCTGGCTCATGACCACGTAGATGTAGCGGTCCACGCAGGCCCGCAGGGCCGGGACGCGGGCGATCTCGCGGCGGAACGTCGCCGCGTTCATCCGCAGCGCCGGCCCCTCCCCCTGGACCAGCGCGCGCATGGGCGAGGTCGGGATCCCGAACGCGACCGGAAGCCCATACATCCCTTCGTTGCCCGCGAGCGCCACCTCGAGCGTACTGGTGCCTCCCATGGGGACCAGCATGGAAATGAAGCTGCTGGTCGGGAAGTAGACGTGCCCGATCGTGCCGCCCGCCTCGTCGATCACGTCCCCGAAGTCGAGTTCGACCTCTTCGCACGCGGCGATCATGCGTGCGCGCTCCCGGGCGGGGAGCTGGTCGAGCAGGCGATTGGTGCGCGGTGTTGCGGCGCTCGCGGCACGGGCCATCTGGGACGACCTTCACGGAATGAAGCAGAAGGCCAGAGTAGGCGCTTCCCCGCGCGCCGTCTGCGCGGTACCGCACGGAGTGTCCCGGGACTTACCGGGCCGCGCGGCGAGGTGACTTGCCCGAGGACTTGGTCAAAGTGGCGCTGTGGAAGGGCAGCAGGCGGTCGGTTTCGCGGCGAACGACGTCGTAGCACTCGCACGACATCTCTTCCAGGCTGGGCCGGTCGAGCACCTTGATGTGCCCGCGCCGATAGCTGATCACCCCGGCCTTCTGCAGCTTGCCCGCGGCCTCGGTGACGCCCTCGCGCCGTACGCCGAGCATGTTGGCGATCAGCTCCTGGGTCATGACGATCTCGGGCGCGGTCAGCCGATCGATGCTGAGGAGCAGCCAGCGGCAGAGCTGCTGGTCGACCGAATGGTGGCGATTGCAAACGGCGGTCTGGGCCATCTGCGTGATCAGCGCCTGCGTGTAGCGCAGCATCAGGTGCTGCAGGGCACCTCCGCGGCTGAACTCCTCCTTCATCACCTTGGCGGGAAGGCGGTATGCGCAGCCCGCGCTCTGGACCACGGCGCGGCTGGGGGTGGTCTCCCCGCCCATGAAAAGCGAGATGCCGACGACGCCCTCGTTGCCCACGACCGCGATCTCCGCCGACGCACCACTCTCGAGCACGTAGAGCAGCGAGACGATACAAGTGGTCGGGAAATACACAAAGTCGAGGGGGCGGCCCGACTCGTAGACGACCTGGCCCAGATCCATGTCCACCGTCGTGAGGTGGCGGCGCAACCGCCGGTACTCCGCGGCTGGAAGCGCGGCCAGAAGATGGTTTTCCTTGGGGTTGGGCATCGCGGAGCGGGCCAAGGCGGGCGGGCCCCTATTGTGCGCCTCCGCACGGACGAATGTGCGCTCGCGTACGGATTCCAGCCCGCCCCCGGCCCTGGCGATGTCAATGTGCGTTACCGAACAGACACTTACGGGGGACGGAGCTAACGTCCCGCCGTACGAGCCGGCGACGCTCGCGCATCCCTCGAAGCCCCCGTTGCCGCCGGGCAAGGCTTCCGACGGAGGGCAACTGATCCCCCGCAACTGCCAAGCCAGGGAACCCAAAGCCGCTGGATGTGATCCATCTGGTATCCCCCACCCCCACAGGAAAGGCCCAACCCATGCTTTATACCGTCGCGATCGTCCTCGTCATCCTCTGGCTCCTCGGGCTTGTGAGCTCTTACACGATGGGCGGCTTCATCCACATCCTGCTGGTGGTCGCCCTCATCGTCATCGTCGTGAACTTCCTCCAGGGACGGAAGGCCTGAGAGCTGCGCGCCCGCGCAGCCGCGGGCGCGCGCTGGCTAGTGCCCGAGCAGGTCCCCCGCGGGCTTGAGCGCGTCGACGCGATCGCAGATCACTTTTGCGATCGCAACCAGCGGGGCGCCGAGCAGCAGGCCCCAGATGCCCCAGAGCCAGCCGAAGAAAAGCAGTGCGATGAAGAGCACGGCGGCGTTCACGCGGGCGAAGTGGCTCTGCACCCAGGTCACGAAGACCGAGCCCACCGCAGCGGCCACCAGCAGCGATACACCCGCCAGCGAGAGCGCGGCGATCGCGGTCCCGAACTGCAGGTAGGCCGCGAACCCGGTCGCGATCGCAAACACCACCGGCCCCAGGTAGGGCACGAAATGAAGCACTCCCGCGGCTACGCCCCAGACCCCCGCTTGCTCCATGCCCATCGCCTCGAATGCGAGCCAGGTCCCCAGGCCCACCAGCACGTTCGACGCCACGGTGACCACCAGGTAGCGCTGAATCTGGGTGTCGACCTCCTCGAGGATGCGCACCGCATCCTTCTTGCGCGATAGCGAGGGGCCCACGTGCTGCACGAGCTTGCGCCGGAAGTGCTCGCCGGAAGCCAGCAGGAAATACGCGAGCAGCAGAACGATCGGCGCCTGCGCCGCGACGGTGAACAGCAGCGCCGACTGCGCCACCACATAGTCGCGCATCCAGACCGGCTCCGCATCACGGATCGTGATTGCGGTCGGCTGCCTCCTCGCGGGCTTGCGCTCGGCGGTTGCGGCGGTTGCGGCGGTGGCGTCGGTCGCGGCGCCCTGCAACTCGGTGGCCGCTTCCTGGATCTTCTGCAACGACGAGGGACCGTCCTCGCTGGCGAGCCGCATGCGCTCGCGCACCTTGCGCGCGGCCTCGGGGAGCTTGGCGATCATCGCGCTCGCGTCCTCGCTGAGCGAAAACGTGGCCCACGAGGCGCCGGCGAGAAGCGTCGCCATCACCAACGCGGCGCCGAGAGCGCGCGGGATGCGCCGCTCCTTGAGCCAATCGACCAGCGGACGCAAGGCGTAGCTCGTGAAAATGCCGATCAGCAGGGGCACGAAGAACGCGCGCGCGAGATACAGGGAGGCGACGATGCCGATCACGCCGAGGATGCTCACCCAGACCACCAGCGGCGATACCCGCCGCGCCCGTACCGGGGCCGCCTCGGGGACTCCGGCAGGTGCGGGAACAGCGACTACGGCCGGAGCAGGCTCGGCGACCGCGGCTGCCACCGGCTCGATCGGCGCACCGGTCGGTGCGTTCAACGCGATGCTCCCTGGGCGGCCCGCTGCCGCGAGTACTCCTTGCGCTTCATCGCGAGGTAGTCCCCCTGCTCCATCTCGTGCAGTTGGCGCGGGAAGCGCTCGGACGCCAGGAACCAGTCGCGCAGGCTCTTCTCCACGCGCACCGCTGGCGGAGCCGAAAGCGCGCCGAGGTACGCCTCCACCGCCAGGTAGTAGCGCATGGTGTTGCGCTCGACCACGCCGCGCATGCCGCCGATGAAGCGCGGCTCCCCGCCGCGCTCGCCGTCGACCCGGGTGAAACCCACCTTGTCGCGCCCGCCGGTACCGAGGTAGATCCGGACGGCGAGGCGCCCGGCCGAGCCGAACGAATACGCGTACGACAGGCGGATGAAGGTTCGCCCGTCGTCGGTGGGCACCGCCTCGAGCGCGATGCGATAGTCGCGCGTACCCATCGGGCCCTCGGCGGCGTCGAGCCTCACCTGCAGGTAGTCGGGCGTCCTCGCGGCCAGCCGGAAGGCGAACTCGAACCGGTGGGCGTCCTCCACCGGCTGGTCGTGCTTCTTGCCGATGCTCACCTGGAGCAGCGCCGGTCCCGCCGGCCGGCAGTACTTGGTATTGAAATGCAGGATCAGCACGTCGCACCACTGCTCCGGCAGGTGCAGCGCTTCGCTCGCAACGGCGAACGGATGGTCGACCACCGCGGAGATCTCCCCGGAGACGCTGCCGGGTCCCTCGGTCGACTCGATGTGCAGCGGCCGGTTGAACGGGTTGTGCGCGAGCGATTGCGCGAGCGCGGCGTGGCGCGCTCGCATCGCCACGACGGCCCCGCCCGGATCGTCGGCGCGGCCCGGTGCCGCGGCGAGCGGCAACGCCGACACGCACGCGAGCGCGACGAGCACGCGCCCTAGAGCCAGTACGCCCATATCCGCGCGGCCGTTTCCCTCGCATGGTGGCCGATCTCACGGTCGCGCCAGCGCTCGGCCGTGATCGCGTCGGAAGCCTCGATGTCGGTCTGGAACACGCGGCGCATCTGCGCGCCGAATTCCGGCCCGAGGACCACGGCGTTCACCTCGTCGTTGTGCAGGAAGCTGCGCCAGTCGAGGTTGGTCGAGCCGACGGTCGACCA
>JANMYH010000135.1:0-4435 GCA_031381925.1 Burkholderiales bacterium
GTCGTGGGGGCCGAGCATCCTCGCCATCGCGCCGCCGTCGCGCCCGGTCAGGGCGATGACGGTCATCTGCTTCGCGTGCGCCGCCTTCATCGCCTCGACCACGTTCTTCGAGTTGCCCGAGGTGGAGATCGCGAGCAGCACGTCGCCCGGCTGCCCGAGCGCTTCCACCTGCTTGGAGAACACGCGGTCGAAGTCGTAGTCGTTGGCGATGGCGGTCAGGGCGGACGTATCGACGGTCAGCGCGATCGCCGGCATCCCGGGCCGCTCGCGCTCGAAGCGCCCGACCATCTCGGCGGCGAAATGCTGGCTGTCGGCGGCCGAGCCGCCGTTGCCGCAGGCGAGCACCTTGCGGCCGACCTTGATCGCGGTGGCGAGCGCGGTGCCGGCGCGCGCGATCTCCGCGGGGAGCGTCTCGGCCATCCGCCGGCGCAGCTCCACGCCCTCGTCGAAATGCAGCTTCAGGTGAGCAGTCAGGTCCATGGTCTCGGGGGCGCGACAACCGGCGGTGCCTTTCGTCCGGTGGATCGCGCGTTGTTGGCGCGGGTCATTCTAGCGGTTAAGGAGCATCGAAGGCGCCGCGAATCCACTCAGGCTTGCCGCCGTCGAGCGCGACCACGTCGAAGCGGCAGGCAGGGGGACGCGCGAAGCGCATCAGGAATTGGCGCGCGGCGGCCACGATGCGGCGCTGCTTGCGCGGCGTGACGCTCGCCGCGGCGCCCCCGAAGCGCGTGCCCGCGCGCAGGCGCACCTCGACGAACACCAGCGTGGCGCCGTCGCGTGCGATGAGGTCGATCTCGCCCAGGCGCGTGCGGTAGTTGCGCTCGACGATCGCGAGGCCGCGGTCCGCAAGGAACGCCTCGGCCCGGTCCTCGGCGTGGCCACCCGCGGATTGCGCGGGCGTGGGGTGGACGATGACGCTCACGGCGCGCCCCGGACCGGGATGACGCGGCCGCCATCGACCTCCGCCGGGGCGAGCGACCGGACGAAGTGCCCGCCCTCGATCGCGATGCGCCCGGTGACCCCGTCGAGCGCGGCTTTCGCGGGGTTGCCGCGCGTGAGCAGCAGGGCCAGCCGGAAGGCATCGATTCCGAAGGCGTAAAGGCGCTCGTGCTCGACCGACATCGCGCCCTTGGGGGGCGGATAGACCATGACGGCGGGGTGGTCGGGATGGACGAACCAGGGCATTTCGAGGTAACGCACGCCCTGCAGGTCCACGTTGACAATGGCCTCGGCGCGCGGGTTCACGCTGAGCGTGGTCGCGTAGATCGGCAGCATCCCGGAGACGTACGGGCGGACCGCGCGCGCCTCGACCTGGTCGAGCGCGAAGAACACCATGTCGCCGCGCATGCCCGCCACGCGCTCGCGCACCAGCCCCGCTTCCTCGGCGATGCCGCTGAAGGTGATGCGGCGCAACTCGCCCGCCGCACGCGTCCACTCGCGCTCGAAGGCTTCCTGGACGCGGCGTGACAGCGGAGTATTGGTACCAATGACGATCGCCGCCCGCAATCCATCGGCCACTGCCAGCAGGGCCGCCTGGCGCGCCTCGTTCTCGAGCGACAGCGAGACCGAATAGACGCCCGGGGGGAGCTCGGCGCGCAGCTCGTTCAACGCGAGCACCGGCTGGCGGGCGCAGTCGCTGGTGGCGAGCGTATTGGCGCCATCGCGGGTGAACCCGCCCACGACCAGGAGGGCGCCGGAGGCCTGCGACACCCGGCACGCCTCGATGAGCGCGGAGGCTTCGTTGTCCACGGCGGTCACCGTCACCGGCACCCCCTCACGCCCGGCGACGTCGGCTGCGGCGAGGAATCCTGCGCGTACCGCGTCGGCAAGCCGCCCGAAAACGGGGTTGGCCGTCGGCAGGATGAGGGCCACGTGGGGGCGGGTCGGGACGGGCCGGGCGATCGGGCGCGCTTCAGGCACGGGGACCGCGTCCCGCAGCGGCCTCACCACCGACGAGCGGGCGAGCCCCGTCGCCGGATCGATGTCATCCTCGCGAAAGGTTGTGCCCAGCGGTGGGTCAGCCGAGAATGCCGGCGACGCCAGCGTGGCGAAGGCAACGAGGAGAATCGCGGTGAAGCGCGACATGGACCCGGGATTATATGTGGTGGCGACTCCCATAGGGAACCTGGGTGACATGACGCGTCGGGCGTTGGAGACGCTCGAGAGCGTGGACCTGGTCGCTGCCGAGGACACGCGCGTCACCCGCGGGCTGCTCAGCCACTTCGGCATCGCGGCGAAACTGGTCGCGCTGCACGCCCACAACGAGCGCGGCGGGGCCGAGCGCGTGATCGCCTGGATCGCGGAGGGCAAGTCCGTGGCGTTCGTTTCCGATGCGGGCACGCCCGGCGTGAGCGATCCCGGGGCGATCCTCGTGGCGCGTGTGCGCGAGGCGGGGATGCCGGTCGTTCCGATCCCCGGGGTGAGCGCGCTCACCACCGCGCTCTCCGCCGCCGGCATCGAGGCCGACGGGGTGGTGTTCGCGGGATTCCTGCCTTCCAGGGGTGCGCAGCGCCGCGAGCGCCTCGCTCAGCTCGCGGCCGGCCCCTGGGCGATCGCCCTCTTCGAGTCCCCGCACCGCGTCTCGCGCACGCTCGCGGACCTGCACGCGGCGCTGGGCGAGCGCGACGTGGTGATCGCGCGCGAGCTCACCAAGATGTTCGAGACCGTCGCGCGCGTGCCGCTCGCGCAGGCCGCCGCTTGGGTCGACGCCGACGAGAATCGTCGCCGCGGCGAGTTCGTCCTGGTGGTCGAGGGGCGCCCGGCCGTGCCCACTTCCGTGCTCGATCCGCGCGCCCTCCTCGAGACCCTGCTCGCAGAGCTGCCGCTGAAGCAAGCCGTTGCGCTCGCGGTGAAGCTCACCGGCGGCAAGCGCAACGAGCTCTACCCGCTGGCGTTGGAGCTGAAGAAATGAAAACTATAATGGCGCCATGGCCGACTCGATAACGATCACCCGCCCCGACGACTGGCACGTTCACCTGCGCGATGGCGACCCGATGGCCTCGGTGGTGGCGGCGACGGCGCGGCAGTTCGCGCGCGCGATCGTGATGCCGAACTTGAAGCCGCCGGTGGCGACGACCGAGGAGGCCCGGAAGTACCGCGGGCGGATCCTCGCGGCGTTGCCGAAGGGCGCCGCGTTCGAGCCCCTGATGACGCTCTACCTCACCGACAACACGCCCGCCACCGAGATCGAGCGCGCCGCCAAGGCGGGCTTCGTGAAGGCGGTCAAGTACTACCCGGCGGGGGCCACGACGAATTCGGACTCGGGCGTCACCGACTTGCGCAAATGCGACGCCGTGCTCGAAGCCATGGCAGGCGCGGGCATGCCGCTCCTGGTGCATGGCGAGGTCACCGATCCCGAAGTCGACGTATTCGATCGCGAGGCCGTGTTCATCGACCGCACGCTGGGCCCGCTGGTGAAGCGCTTCCCGCGCCTGAAGATCGTGGTCGAGCACCTGACCACCCACGAGGCGGCGGCGTTCGTCGAGCGCGCGCCTGAAACCGTGGCGGCGACCATCACCGCGCATCACCTCCTGATGAACCGCAACGCGATCTTCGCCGGCGGCATCCGCCCGCACCACTACTGCCTGCCGGTCCTGAAGCGCGAGCAGCATCGCCGTGCGCTGGTGAAGGCCGCGACCTCGGGCAGCCCGAAATTCTTCCTCGGCACCGACACCGCGCCCCACGCGCGCGCAACCAAGGAGAACGACTGCGGCTGCGCGGGGCTGTACACCGCGCATGCGGCGCTCGAGCTCTATGCCGAGGCGTTCGAGGCGGCGGACGCGCTCGACCGGCTCGAGGGGTTCGCGAGCCATTTCGGCGCTGACTTCTATGGGCTGCCGCGCAATGGCGGCAAGGTGACGCTCGAGCGCGCCGAGTGGGAAGTGCCGCGCGAGTACGCGTTCGGCGCGGAAACCGTGGTTCCCCTGCGCGCGGGGCAGAAGCTCGGCTGGTGTTTCGCCGGCTAGGTCAATGGACTGGAGCACCGTACGACCGCGACTCGCAACCCCGATCTTCGCTCCTCTCGCTGGTGCAATTGCCCGCCTCCCTCCCGAGCGTTGGCCCACACACGCCGATCTCACCGCGGCGGCCGAGGGCATCACCACCGAGAAGGGCGAGGCGCTCGTCTTCGTCCCCCCGCGTCACCAAACCGACCGCGAGCGCCGCTACTACGAGGCGCACATCGCAGCGTCCGGGGAAGTCGAAACCCGCCCGGAAAACTGGCACGACCTCTTCAATGCGCTCGTGTGGATCACCTATCCGCGCGCCAAGTCCCGGATCAATGCCCAGCACGCGGCAATCCTCGAAGAGGGCGGCGACGCGGAGGCGAAGCACCGCAGCCCGGAGCGCGACGCGCTCACGCTCTTCGACGAGGGTGGGCTGATCGTCGCCTCGCGCTCGCCGCAGCTGCTGCGCCTGGTGGTCGACTTCGAATGGA
>JANMYH010000138.1:0-3306 GCA_031381925.1 Burkholderiales bacterium
GCAGCTGCGCCCGTTCGAATCGCTCCACGCCCGGCTGGCTCGCACGCTCAAGGACGAGCCGGCGGCGGTAATTCGCGAGGGCGGCGTGATCCGCGACGGCTGCGACGCGGAGCTGGACGAGCTGCGCGCGATCCAGAGCGATTGCGGTGCGTTCCTCCTCGCCATGGAGAAACGCGAGCGCGCCCGCACCGGCATCGCCAACCTGCGCGTGGAGTTCAACCGCGTCCACGGCTTCTTCATCGAGGTGACCCAGGGCCAGCTCGACAAGGTGCCGGTCGAGTACAAGCGCCGCCAGACGATGAAGAATGCCGAGCGTTTCATCACGCCCGAGCTCAAGGCTTTCGAGGACAAGGCGCTCGCGGCCGGCGACCGGGCGCTCGCGCGCGAGAAGTCGCTCTACGAGGGGCTCCTCGACGAGCTGAACGCGCACCTCGTGCGCCTGCAGGAGATCGCCGCCGCCGCCGCCCAGCTGGACGCGCTCGGGGCGCTGGCCGCCTCGGCGGACGTCCTGGGACTCGCGCGCCCGGAATTCACCACCGAGGACTTGATCGAGATTCGCGAGGGCCGCCACCTCGTGGTGGAGAGCCAGGTCGACGACTTCATCCCCAACGACACGAGCCTCACGCGGTCGCGCCAGCTGCTGCTCATCACCGGGCCGAACATGGGCGGCAAGTCGACCTACATGCGGCAGGTGGCACAAATCGCGCTCCTCGCCTACTGCGGGTCGTTCGTTCCCGCCAAGTCGGCGACTCTCGGGCCCGTGGACCGGATCTTCACGCGCATCGGGGCCTCCGACGACCTGGCGGGCGGGCGCTCGACGTTCATGGTGGAGATGACCGAGGCCGCCTCGATCCTCAACAACGCGACAACGCGGAGCCTCGTGCTGGTCGACGAGATCGGGCGCGGCACCTCGACCTTCGATGGCCTGGCGCTCGCCTACGCCATCGCGCGCCACCTCGCCGAGGCGGTGCGCTGCTATACGCTCTTCGCGACCCATTACTTCGAGCTCACCCAGCTCGCCGGGGCGATCCCGAACGTCGCCAACGTGCACCTCGATGCCGTCGAGCATCGCGACCGCATCGTGTTCCTGCACCGCCTGGAGAGCGGGCCCGCCGATCGCTCCTACGGAATCCACGTGGCGCACCTCGCCGGGATCCCCAAGGACGTGGTGCGCGCGGCGCGCCGCCACCTGGCCGAGCTCGAGCGCCAGTTGCGGCCCGCGTCGCAGCAAACGGACCTCTTCGCGTCGGCCGAGGCCGATGCCGCGCCCCCCGCCGATGCCCTGCGCGAAGCGCTCGGCGCGGTCCGCCCCGACGAGCTCACCCCGCGCGAAGCGCTCGAGGCCCTCTACCGGCTGAAGAAGCTTTCCGATGACTAGGTTCGGAACAGTCCTCGCTGCGTGCCTCCTCGTTTCCGCATGTGCCACGCGGGCGCCCGGCCCCACGGCGTTCAGCTTTGCGGTCCTGGGCGACACGCCCTACAACGACGCGGAGGAACGCGAGTTCCTCGCGATGATCGGGCGCATCAACCGCGAGCCCCTCGCCTTCGTGGTGCACATCGGCGACTTCAAGGGCGGGGGAGACTGCAGCGATGCCCTGTACGCGCTTCGCAAGGCGCAGTTCGACACCTTCGCCCACCCGTTGGTGTACACGCCCGGAGACAACGAGTGGACCGATTGCCGGCGGACCTACATGGGTTCGATGGATCCGCTCGAGCGGCTCGCGCGCCTACGCCAGGTGTTCTTCGCCGACCGGTTCTCGCTCGGCGAAAGGCGCCTGCCGCTAGAGGCGCAGGACCAGTGCCTCGTGCCGGCGGTCGCCGGCTGCGGCTGCGCGGCCCACCCGGAAAACCGGGCGTGGGAGCACGCGGGGCTGCGCTTCGTGACCCTCAACGTGCCGGGAAGCAACAACAACATGGGCTTCGATGCCGCATCGGACGCCGAGGCGCGATGTCGCGATGCCGCAAACGCGCAGTGGCTCGAGCGTGCGGTGGTGGCGGCGCAGGCGCCCGCGGTGCGCGCGCTGGTCATCGCGATCCAGGCCAACCCGTGGGACACCCGCAAGCCGGTGTACCGCGGCCTGCTCGCCCAGGTGGAGGCGGGCGCCGCGCGCGTGGCGAAGCCGGTGCTCTTCATCCACGGCGACTCGCACACCTATCGCGTCGACGCGCCCTTTACGGCGCCAATCACGCGCCTGGAGACCTACGGGAGCCCCTTCGTGGGCTGGGTGAAGGTGACGGTCGACCCGGCATCGCCGCAGGTCTTCCGTTTCGAGCCGCACCTGCAGCGCTTCGTGCCGCCTTAGGGACAGGCCCTGGTTTCTGCCTTTGCTCGGTTCAGTGTCTGTCCCGGGTCCCGCTATTGCGGATGCACCCCGAAATCCCCGTGGGCGTGGCCGTGATGCATCTCGTCGTTCGACGCGGGCCGGACCTCCTTCACCGCGGCCTTGAACCACAGGCGCTCGCCGGCGAACGGATGGTTGGCATCCACCACCACGGTGTCGGGGGTGATGTCGGTGATCGTGTAGATGCGGGGCTCGCCGTCCTCGTCGCCGGGCACGCCTTCGAACTGCATGCCGATCTCGAGCGTCTCGGGAAAGCGTTTGCGCGGCTCGACGCGGAGCAGGTCCGCGTCGTAGTCGCCGAAGGCGTCCGCGGGCTCGAGGCTCAGGCTCACCTCGTGCCCGACGTCCTTTCCCTCCAATGCCGCCTCGACCTTCGGGAAGATGCCGCCGAAGCCGCCGTGCAGGTAGGCGAGCTGTGCGTTCTCCTCCTCGAGCTGCTCGCCGTCGGCGTTCAGCAGCTCGTAGGCAAGTGTCACGACCTTGCCGCGGTCAATTGGCATGCGCGACGAGCGTTTTGCAGACCTTGAGCACCTCGTTCACGTGGGCTTTCGGGTTCACGTCCTGGAGGATGTGGCGCACCACGCCCTTCTTGTCGATCACGAACGTGGAACGCTGCAGGCTTCGCCTGGGCAGGCCGTCGACGATCTTCTCCTGGATCACGTCGTAGAGCCGGGACACCTCCTGCTCGGTGTCGGCCAGCAGGTTCACGGTGAGGCCATGCTCGTCGCGGAACGCCTGGTGCGAGAGCACGTCGTCGCGCGAGACGCCGAAGACGATGGTGTCGAGCTTCTTGAACTCGTTCTCGCGGTCGCTGAAGCCGATCGCCTGGATGGTGCAGCCGGGCGTGCCGTCCTTCGGGTAGAAATAAAGGACAACGTTCTTCTTGCCCCGGTAGCTGGAGAGATCCATCATCTCCATGCTGGCGTCGGGGAGCTGGAATGACGGTGCTGGTTGACCTACATGT
>JANMYH010000155.1:0-8969 GCA_031381925.1 Burkholderiales bacterium
CGCTCGCGCACCACGATGCGTCCCTTCCACGGCCAGTCGGCCACGCGCCAGGGCGCGAGCGCGGTCGCGAGCCGCAGGTTGTGCTGCTCGGGGGACTCCTCGCCGATGCAGGCGCCGCGGCACTTCCTCACCTGGCGCGCGAAGCACGGGCCGCCGCGCTTCTCCCAGCCGAGCTGGCGCCAGCAGAATCCTTCCACGCCGGCCAGCTCTTCCAGCAGCTTCCTCACGTTGAGCTTCGCCGCGAACGGCCCGAAGAGCGACTCGGCGCCGTCCCCGCGCACGCTCCAGTCGATGTCCTTGTTGACGAGGATCTCGGGGGTGGCGCTCAGGGCCGGCAACCGGATGAAGCACGCGTTCAGCTTGCGGCGCAGCCTGTAGTTGTGCAGCGGCAGCAGCTCCTTCACGAGGCGCGCCTCGCGCAATAGCGCGCCCAGCTCGCCCGCCGTCTCGTCGACCTCGATCCGCTGGATCTCGCCGGAGAGCCGGACGTCGTTGGCCGAGCGATGGTCGCTCGAGAAATGCGAGCGCACCCGGTCGCGCAGGTTGATGCTCTTGCCGATGTAAAGCGGCAGGTCGTTCACGCCGTAGAAGCGATAGACCCCGGGGCCCTCGGGCAGCCCCTCGAGCGCTTCGATCGGCAGTTGCGGCGGCAAGCTCGGGATCTTGAGGAGCCTCCTCACCGCGGCCACGATGTCGGGGACTTCCTTCTCGTGATAGACGCGCTGGACGAAGCGCCACAGCACTCTCGCGTCGCCCAGCGCCGAGTGGCGTCCCGTGCGGGACTGCGCGTCTCCGGCGACGGCTTCCTCGAGCCCGTGGCGCGCGATGAGGGCATCGAGGCTGTGACCCACCGCTTCGGGATAGAGCTTGCGCGACAGGCGTACGGTGCACAGGACGTCCGCGGTGAACGCCATCTCGAGGCGGCGGAACTCGTTCTTGATGAAGCCGTAGTCGAAGCGCGCGTTGTGGGCGACGAAGAGGTGGTCGTCCAGGCGCTCACGCACCTCGCGCGCGAGCTGCGAGAACGTGGGCGCATGGCGAACCATCGCGTTGGTGATGCCGGTGAGGACCTGGATTTCCTCGGGAATGGTGCACTCGGGATTCACCAGCGACGACCATTCCTCGACCAGCTCGCCGTCCTGGATGCGGATGATCCCGATCTCGGTGATGCGATCGCCGGTGGGCGTAGTTCCGGTCGTCTCGAGGTCGACGAAGGCGATTGCGGGGGCGAACATGCCGCTATCTTAGGGCGCCGTGGTGCGCTTGCGGCGCCCGATTGCACGCCAGGGCGCCGCCGAGAACTGCTCCACCAGGAAATCCACCATCGCCGCCACTCGAGGCGACCGGTGCCGCCCCTGGGGATAGACCGCATGCAGCGGCAGCGGCTCGCGGTGGTGGACGTCCTCGAGAAGGGCCACCAGCCGGCCGTCGCCGATCGCCGCCCCGACGATCACGTCGGAGAGACGGATCACCCCGAGCCCGAGGAGGGCCAGCTGCAGCAGCGCATCGGCGCTGCTCGCGGTCGTGTTGCCCGAGACTTCGATGTGCTTCACGCCGTCGCGCGCCTCGAAGGGCCAGCGCCGCAAGCCCGGGGCGTGGGCCATCGAAAGGCAGTTGTGGCCGAGGAGGTCCTGGGCCTTGCGCGGCGTGCCGTGCTTGCGAAGGTAGGCGGGCGCCGCGCACACCACGCGTTCCACGTCGCAGATCTTGCGCGCCACCAGGGACGAATCGTCGAGCCTGCCCAGGCGGATCCCGAGATCGGCGCCCTCCTCGATCAGGTCCACCACGCGGTCGGTGAGGGTGAGCTCGACCTGCATCTCCGGATTGCGGGCGAGGAATTCGGGCAGCGCCGGAACGAGCTGGTGCATCCCGAAGGCGGAGCCCACGTTGATGCGCAGCAGCCCCTTGGGCTGGGCCCGGAAGCGCGCGACCTCGTTTTCCGCCTCGCCGATGTCGGCGAGGATCCGCTGGCTGCGATGGAAGTACGCCTGGCCTTCGGGAGTGAGGGCGAGCCGACGGGTGGTGCGGTTCAACAGGCGCACACCCAGGCGGTCCTCGAGGCGCGTCACCAGCTTGGAGATGGCCGATGGGGTCAGGCCCATCTCCCGCGCGGCGATCGAGAATCCGCCGAGCTCCACCGCCCGGACGAACGCCGTCATGTCGCTCGGAACGCTCATGGAGATTTGTGCTCTTGTTTCACTAATCATTTGCCTTTAGCATGGATTGTATTCCATCTCGTAAGTAATAACATGGCTTCCATTAGGAGGCATCCATGAAATATTCCGATCCCAACACCCTTCGCCATCACGCCCAGCAGCTTCGCCGCGAAGCGCTGGCCCGCATCGCCCACGTGGCCGCGATAAAATGGTCGACCTTCTGGAAAGCGAACCATGCCCCGCACCCGTGCCAAGTCTCCCCCACGCCTCACCCGTGACGCCGAACGCCTGATCGCGCTCGCCAACGGCCTCAATGCCTCGGGGAGCCTCACCGAGGACCGCTTCTGGGAAAGCGAGATGTCCGCGCTGGTGGCGAAGCTGCTGGAGAACGGCAACGACGCGCCGATCGACGGCGCGCTCGACCATCTCTACCAGACCCAGCTGGGCGGCTACGACACGCTGATCGAGCTGGTCGAGAACGAGAGCGAGTCGGTGGTGGTGATGCAGGGCGATCGCGCGTGGCAGGCGTTGCTCGTCGCCGCGCCGATCGTCGCGTGGTCCAAGTATGCGATTCCTTCCGGGCCGATCGCGGCTCCCGAGGCCGAGATCCTGCGCGTGCAGCTGCAGGCGCACGTGCTCGCCGACGGCGCGCGCCTCACCGTGGTTCCCTACCTGTACTCGATCGACCAGTTGCCGCGGCACTTTTCTGAGCTGCGCAAGCTGGCCGCGCGCCTCGCCGACGGCGCGATCACGGGCGAGATCCCGCGCCTGGACCTGGCGCGCCTGCCCGAGACCGCGCACCTGCTCGCCGACACGCGCTTCGTGGTCGCGTGCGCCGCGGTGCCGCGCGGCAAGGCGCTCTTCCGCTGGCAGGAGGACGCCTCCGGCCACGTCGGGCGCGCCGGCAGCCTCGAGCAGTGGATCGTCCAGGCCCGTCCGACGATCGCCAAGATCCTGCCGGGGTGCGTGTTCGAGTGCCTGCTCCCCGATGCGTACTACGTGAACTGCCGCGAGTCGGACCGGCGCGTGCGCCCGTTCGGCATTCGCGCCGCGGTCTCCTTCCTCGAGAACGCGCTGAAGGCGAAGCCTGCCGACCTGCAAGTGGTGATCGCCGGGTTTGGCGAGGAGCGCATCGACGAGTACCGCGTGGCCTTCTCGCTCATCGACGAAAGCGAGGTCGCGCACGGCGTGGTATGGCCGCTCTACGGCCGCGAGGACGAGACCACGCGCCCCGGGCCGCTCGAAGAGCTGCAGGCGCAGCTCACCGAGTGCGGCGTGACGGAGGTGAAGAAGCTCTCCGGCACATTCTCGCCCGAGTACTGCGAAGACTGCGGCGCGCCGCTCTTCGCCAATGCCGAGGGCGAGATCGTGCACGCCGAGCTGCCCGAAGAGGCCGACCTGCAGGCCGCCCACTTCCACTAGGAAATTGGGGGCAGGTTACCTTTTTCGTTCACCCTGAAAAAGGTAACCTGACCCCAATTTTCCATGGATGCCCTTTCCGAAGTCCTGAGGCACGCCCGGTTCGGCGCCAACGTGACGCTCGACGCCACCGCGCACGAGCCTTGGTGCGTCTCGGTGCCGGCGAGCGATGCGATGGGCCGCGCGCACCTGGTGGTCGAGGGCGAATGCATCCTGAGGACCGCCCACGGCGAGGAAGTGACGCTGCGCGCCGGCGATTTCGTTTTCCTTCCCGACGCCGAAGCCCACCTGATCGGCAGCCCCCTGGAGACGCCCGCGACCTCGATCTCATCGCTGGTGCGCACTCCGATCGCCGGTGAGTTCCTGCCGGTGCGCCTCGGCGGGCGCGACGGGCCCGGCACCCACTGGATCTCGCTCGCATTCACCTGCGAACGCCACCTTGCGCAGCCATTGCTGGCGGCGCTTCCCCGCGTGATGTTCGTGGACCTTGCCGGCGCGCCCCCGGTCGATTGGCTCGTGGACGAGCTGGGCCTCGAGCTCTCGGCGAGCGACACGCCGTTCCTCGGCGCCGCGGCGGCACGCTCGCGGCTCGCGGAGCTGGTATTCGTCGAGGCGCTCGCACGCTACATCCAGGGCCTGCCGCGCGGCGGCCAGGGTTGGCTCGCCGGGCTGAACGACCGCTACGTCGGCCGCGCGCTCGCCCTGGTGCATGGGCGGCCCTCGGAGCCCTGGACGGTCGAGCGGCTCGGGCGCCTCGTGGGGCTGTCGAGGAGCGCGCTCGCCGAGCGCTTCAGCCTCGTCATGGGCGAGCCGATCTTCGCGTTCCTCACGCGCTGGAGGCTGCAGCTCGCGGCGGAGGAGCTGCTCACGACCGCGCGCCCGGTGCAGGCGATCGCCAAGCACGCCGGGTACGAATCGGCGAGCGCGTTTGCGGCCGTCTTCAAGCGCAGCTTCGGCAAGCCGCCCACGGCGTGGCGCCAGCGCGAGCGCCGCAGGCGCTAGTCCCGGTTTCTAGCGCAGCGCGCGCGACAGGAAAGGCAGCGACGCGTCCATCCGGTAGTCCACGTCGGAGTGGGTATCGTCGAACTCCTCGTAGGTGTGCTTGATGCCGGCCTGGGCAAGCCGCTTGGAGAGGATGCGCGAGCCGTAGTGGATGTGGTACTGGTCGCGCGCGCCGCAATCGATGTAGATCCCGCGCAGCGACTTCAGGTTCTTCCGGTACCGGGTGACGAGGTTCACCGGGTCGTTGGCGCGCCAGCGCGCCCAGCGCTCGGTGATCACCTCGCCCGTCTCGAGGTTGAACGGCAGGCGGAATCCGTTGGGCGCACGCGGGTCGGGGTCGTAGGTCGCCGCCATGCACAGGTTCATGATGCAGTGGCCTTCGGCCTGCGTGAGCTTGGGCTTGCGCCACACCGCATCGAGGAAGCGGCGCACGCGCCCGTCGTCACGCCCGCGATCGGCCCCCTTCTCGGCCTTTCGAACGTCCATCCTGCCGGGTAGCCGCAGCGGCCGGACGCGGTGCTTGGCGAGCTCGTTCAGCGTGTTCGGCCAGTCGTGCCAGTAGACGAAGTCGAAATACGCGTCGCCCGAATGGTCGGCGATCGCGCCCCAGGTGGACGGGTAACGCATGCCATGGATCACCGCGCCATAGCCGCCCGAGGACTTGCCGAAGCAGCCGCGGTGGTCGCGCGAGGCGAGCGTGCGGAACTCGCGGTCCACGAAGGGCACGATCTCCTTCGTGAGGTAGTCCGCGTAGTTGCCGATCGCCGAGGAGTTCACGTACTGGTTTCCGCCCAGCGCCGTGAAGCAGTCGGGGAACACCATGATGGTCGGCGCCATGCGCCGCTCGGAGACGAGCCGCGCCATGCGCTCGGGCACGTTCTCGCTGAAGTTCTTCCATGCAACGTGCGACAGCCCCGAGCCCATGAAACCGACCATGTCCACCATCACCGGGAAGCGCTTGCCGCGCCCGCGCGTGCCGCCCGCGTCGTATTGCGGCGGCAGCCAGACCGCGAGCTTGCGCACGTGCGGGTCGCGCAGCGCGTTGCCGCGCAGGACCCTGGAGTCGTGCTCGAGCACGACGACGGTGCCGGATTTCCAGTCGGGACGCTTGAGGGCCATGCCGCGGATGCTACATCATGGCTCGAGGGCCAGACTCGAATCAAAAAAAAGGCGCCGAAGGCGCCTTTCAAATTCGCTCCCGGTTTTGCGCCGGGGAACGGGGAAGCGGCAGCCTTATGCGGCCACCCTTCTTTTGTATTCGTTCGTACGCGTGTCGATCTCGATGCGGTCGCCGGTCTCGCAGAAGGCCGGGACCTGCACCTCGTGGCCGGTCGAGAGCTTGGCGGGCTTGAGGACCTTGCCCGACGTGTCGCCGCGCACCGCGGGCTCGGTATAGATCACCTCGCGCACGATGTGGGTCGGCAGCTCGAAGGAGATGGCACGGCCTTCGTAGAAGAGCGCCTCGCCCGACATGCCGTCCTCGAGGTAATTGACCGCGTCGCCGAGGTTTTCCTTCTCGATGTCGATCTGGTTGTACTCGCTGTCCATGAACACGTACATCGGATCGGCGAAGTACGAGAAGCTCACTTCCTTCTTCTCCATCATCAGCAGCTCGAACTTCTCGTCGGCCTTGTACACGGTCTCCATGTTGGAGCCGTTGAGAAGGTTCTTCATCTTCATCTTCATGGTGGCTGAGTTGCGGCCACCCTTGTTGTATTCCGCCTTCAACACGACCATGGGGTCCTTGCCCACCATGATCACGTTGCCGCTGCGAAGCTCTTGCGCGATTTTCATAGGTCCGTCCGATTTTCTGCCCGGTGGCATTGAGCGGCGGCCTGGCCAGTCCGCTCCAACGCCGTCCCGAGGCCGATTAGTCTCAAAAAAGCCTATTATTTTAGCACGTTGCGGGCAAACTCCACCAGTTCCGCGGCGAGCTCGCGCCGTGCCGCCAGCGCGGCGCTCCACGCCTTCGCGTGCCCTTCGAGCGCAGCCCTCCGCCCCATGAATCCTGCCCACGCATCGGCGACCGACGGCGATGCGCTACCGGAAGACTCCTCGTCGCCGCGCCGGTTCCATGCCTCCCAGAGGGAGGTCACCGCCGCCGCCTGGGGCCGATCGAGGCCGTCGGCATAGCGCGCGAGGAACGCGGCCATCTTCACCCAGTGGGCGCCGTCGTCGGTGGGATAGACATTCCACACCAGGGGCCGTGCCGCCCATTGCGCGCGCACGAAAGAATCCTCGCCGCGCACGAAGTTCACGTCGCAGGCCCAGAGCAGCTGGTCGTAGCGGTCCTGGGCGAGGAACGGAATAGTGAAGACCTCGAGCTCGCGGCGGTCGCCGCCCGGGTGGGCGTTGCGCCGGATCGTGCCGTGGCGTGGGCTCACGAGGCTTTTCAACGCCGACGCCGCCACGCCCTCGGAAGCGACCAGCCACACGGGCCCGGGATACTGCAGGCAGGCGCGTGCAAGGCTTTCGAGCGGCGCGCCGGCGTAGGCAAAGAGGCTCACCTTGAGTGCGTGCCGCGGTGGCGCCTTGCCGATGAGGGAAATCCAGAACGCCGCCTGGGCCCCGCCATCGCCCTGGAACTCGTCGCGCCGGTTGATGAGGCTTCTCTCGCGCAAGAGCCCCCCGGTGCGCGCGGTGAAGCCCGGAAAGAAGTAGTGCTTCACCAGGGGCAGGCGCGGATTCGGCGAGGGGAGCGCGTGGCTCGACTCGACCCACTCTTCCGCGCTCAGGTACTCGAGGTTGATCCAGCACGGCTTGTCCGCCCGTGCCGCCATCGCGCGCACGTAGGCCTCCGGCGGATCGCATCCGAAGGTCTCGACCACCACGTCCGCCACATCGGGCTCGTCCACCGGATCGCGAAGGCGCGCGACCTCCACGCCCTCGAGGCGCTGCGAGTCGCGGGCCGGGTCGATCTCGGGACGCAGCTTGGCGAGCACGGTAAGGTCGTCGAGCCAGAGGCGTGCGTGCTTGCCGTGCTCCCGCGCGAGCTGGCGCGCCAGCCGCCACGACACGCCCACGTCGCCATAATTGTCGACCACGCGGCAAAAGACGTCCCAGCGCTGTCCATCGGGCTGCGGTTGCATGGGGCGGATTCTATAAGATGGCACGCATGCGCATCCTGGTTCTTGGCGGTACCGTCTTTCTCGGCCGCGCGGTGACCGATGCCGCGCTCGCCCGCGGTCACGGCGTCACCCACTTCCATCGCGGCAAGTCCGCGCCCGGCGATCCGCGCGTGGAGACTCTCCGCGGCGACCGCGCGGACGCGGGCTCCCTGGGCCACGCGCTCGCCGGCAAGTCGTGGCACGCAGTGATCGACACCTCGGGTTACCTGCCGCAGGTGGTGGCGCTCTCCGCAGAAGCCTTGAAGGACCGGGTGGGCCGCTACCTCTTCGTGTCGACCATCTCGGTCTACGCGAGCTTCGACCTGGATTCCTACGACGAGGATTCGCCGGTGTCGCCGCCGCCCGATCCGCTGCCCGAGGCGCTCGACATGGCGCTCTACGGCCCGCTCAAGACGGGCTGCGAGAACGTGGTGCGCGCGGCCTATCGCGAACGCGCGACGATCGTCCGGCCGGGGCTCATCGTCGGGCCCCACGATCCGACTGACCGGTTCACCTATTGGCCGGAGCGCATCGCACGCGGCGGCGAGGTGCTCGCGCCGGGTCGTCCCGACCGTCCGGTGCAATTCATCGACGTGCGCGACCTGGCCGAATGGATGGTGCACCTGCTCGAGGAGGACGCCGCGGGAACGATCAATGCCATCGGGCCGCGTCATGCGACCACGATGGAGCAGGTGCTGGAGGCCTGCCGCGCCGCCGCCGGCAGCGACGCGCGCCTCGCGTGGATCGACGATGCCCGCCTTCTGGCCGCGGGAGCCGGGCCGTGGAAAGAGCTACCGCTGTGGATCCCGGAATCGGATGCAGTCAACCGCGGACACTCGGCGGGTGCGCTCGACCGCGCGCTCGCCCTCGGCCTCGAATTCCGCCCGCTTGCGGCGACCATCGCCGACACGCTCGCGTGGTCGCGCACGCGCCCCGCGGATCACGCGTGGAAGGCGGGCCTTACGCGGGAACGCGAGCGAGCGCTGCTCGAATCGGCGCGAACAGGTTCGGGACCATCGACTGCACCGGCTCGCCGCGCTGGTTGAGGGTGGTCACGCGGAACTTGACCAGGCCCACGTCGGCCCGGCTCTTGAGCGTGCGCATCTCTATCACCTCGCTCGTGAGATGGATCGTGTCGCCGGGGCGCAGCGCATTGGGCCAGCGCAGCTCGTCCACGCCGCCGCCCACCACGCCGCCGAGAATCGGCAACGACTCGACCACCAGGCGCATCGTGAGCGCGCTCGTGTGCCAACCGCTCGCGACCAGCCCCTTGAAGAAGGTCGCC
>JANMYH010000196.1:0-10869 GCA_031381925.1 Burkholderiales bacterium
GGGCTTTGAGTATAATGCGGGGTGCTGGCAGGTTCGCGCGGTGGCTCACCGCTTCATCACGGCGACCCAGCAATACTCGACGTCCTTCCAGATCCAGCTCGAGCTTTCCGGGCTGTCGAGGATCGGGATCAATCCGCTGGAGACCATCCGGCAGAACATCTCCGGCTACCGCCGTTCCGACGAGATCGCCCCATGATTTCCACACCGCTCATGCTCCGCATCCCCCTCGCCGCGCTCGCCTGCGCCGCCCTCGCCAGCCTCGCGCAGGCGCCCTCGGGCGGTCGCATGGAGCAGGGCTTCTCGACCACGCCCTCGCGCGTCATTCCAGTCGACCGCATCGTCGCGGTGGTGAACGACGAGGTGCTCACCAGCAACGACCTGAGCGAGCGCGTGCAGCTCGTGGTGCGCCAGATCCAGCGCCAGGGCGGGCAACTGCCGGGCGCCGACGTGCTGCAGCGCCAGATCCTCGAGCGCATGATCAATGACCTGGTCCAGGTGCAGCTCGCCAAGGAGACCGGCATCAAGGTCGACGACCTCACCCTCGATCGGACGATCGAGCGCATCTCGCAGGAAAACAGCCTGACCCTGGTCGACTTCCGCAAGGCGCTCGAGCGCGATGGCATCCGTTACCCGCGCTTCCGCGAGGACATCCGCAGCGAGATCTTGCTCGCGCGCCTGCGCGAGCGCGAGGTCGAGAACGCGATCGTCGTGACCGACGCGGAGGTCGATACCGAGCTTGCGCGCGAAGCCAAGGAATCCTCGGGCGATTCGGAGTTCCGGCTCGCCCACGTGCTGGTCCTCGTGCCGGCGCAGGCGAGCGCCGAGCAGATCGAGCAGCGCCGCCGCCGGGCGCTGGTCGCGCTTTCGGAGTTGCGCCGCGGCACCAACTTCGCGCAGATCGCGGCAACCTACTCCGACGCGCCCGACGCCACCCAGGGCGGCAGCCTCGGCTGGCGCGCCTCGGGTCGCCTGCCCACGCTCTTCCTCGACGCGCTCGACAAACTGCAGCCCGGCGAGGTCAGCGACATCCTGCGCAGCCCCAACGGCTTCCACATCGTGAAGCTGCTCGAGAAGCGCGGGCGCGCCGCCGCCCAGGGCGTGCAGCAGACCCGCGTGCGCCACATCCTGCTGCGCGCGCGCGAGGGACTGTCGGAAGCCGAGGCGCGCGAGCGGCTGCAACGCCTGCGCGACCGGATCGTCGCGGGAACCGACTTTGCCGAGCTCGCCCGCCTGCATTCCGAGGATGCCAGCGCCGCCAAGGGGGGGGAGCTCGGGTGGGTCGCCGCAGGCGATACCGTGCCCGAGTTCGAGCGCGTGATGAATGCGCTGCGCGACAGCGAGGTGAGCCAGCCCGTGCAGACGCCGTTCGGCTGGCACCTGGTGCAGGTCCTCGAGCGGCGCTCCGACGAGCTCTCGGGCGACCGCAAGAAGGTCGCGGCGCGCACGGCCATCCGCGCACGCAAGGCCGACGAGGCCTACCAGGATTGGCTGCGCCAGGCGCGCGATCGCGCCTTCGTCGAGAACCGTCTCGACGAGAAGTAGCCGCGGGCGAGCATGCCTCCCGGCGCCCTACCCCTCGTGGCACTGACGGCCGGGGAGCCCGCGGGCATCGGCCCGGACCTCTGCGCCATCCTGTCCGCGGAGCGTTTCGCGGGACGCGTAGTGATCGTGGGCGATCCGGCGGTGATCAGCGCCCGCGCCCGGATGCGCGGGCTGCGCCAGGACATCCCGGCCTATCGCGGGCGCGACTCGGCTCCGGCGGTGTCGCTGCTGCCGCTGGCGGCTCCGGCCGCGGTGCACGCCGGCCGGCTCGATGCCGCCAACGGCCGCCACGTGATCGCGCTCCTCGACCGCGCCCTCGAGGGATGCCAGGCGGGAGAATTCGACGCGATGGTCACCGCGCCGGTCCAGAAGAGCACCATCAACGATGCCGGCATCGCTTTTACCGGGCACACCGAGTACCTCGCCGAGCGCACCGGCACGCCGCGCGTGGTGATGCTGCTGGTCGGCGGCGGGCTGCGGGTCGCGCTGGCCACCACCCACCTCGCCCTGTCGCAGGTGCCGGCCGCGATCACGCGCGAGAGCCTCGAAGCGGTGTTGAGGATCCTCGACCATGACCTGCGCCTGCGCTTCGGGATTTCCCGCCCCCGGATCCTGGTGGCCGGCCTCAATCCCCATGCAGGCGAGTCCGGCTACCTTGGGCGCGAGGAGATCGACGTGATCGGGCCGGTGATCCAGGCCCTCGCGCGGGAAGGCATGGCGGTGTCGGGCCCGTTTCCCGCCGACACGCTGTATACCCCGAAGATGCTGGAGGGCGCCGACGCCACCCTCGCCATGTTCCACGACCAAGGCTTACCGGTGCTCAAGCACGCGTCGTTCGGAGGAGGGGTCAACGTGACCCTCGGCCTTCCGATCGTGCGCACCTCGGTCGACCACGGCACGGCGCTCGATCGGGCGGGAAGCGGGGAGGTGGACGCGGGGAGCCTGCGCGAGGCCCTCGCGCTCGCCTTCGAGCTCGCCCGGCGCCGCGGCTGAGCCTCGCCGCAATGCTCGGGCGGCCGCGCAAGCGCTTCGGGCAGCACTTCCTGACCGACCGCCACTATCTCGACCGCGTCGTGGCCGCGATCGACCCGAGGCCGGGCGAGGCCATGGTGGAGATCGGCCCGGGCACGGGGCTCCTCACCGAGCACCTCGCCGCCGCCCTCGACCACCTGCACGTGGTAGAGATCGACCGCGACCTCGCCGCGGGCCTGAGGAACCGATTCCCCGCGTCGCGAGTCACAGTCCACGAAGGCGATGCCCTCGAGTTCGATTTCGCATCGCTCCCGGCGAAGCTGCGCGTGGCGGGCAACCTGCCCTACAACGTATCGACGCCGATCCTGTTCCGGATTGCGGCGCTCGCCGAGCGCATCCGAGACTGCACCTTCATGCTGCAGAAGGAAGTGGTCGACCGGATGGTCGCGGCGCCCGCGTCGGGCGACTATGGGAGGCTGTCGGTGATGCTGCAATACCGATTCGCGATGCAATCGATGCTGCGCGTGCCCCCGGGCGCCTTCACCCCGCCCCCGAAGGTCGATTCCGCCGTGGTGCGCATGGTGCCGCTCGGGGCCGAGCGCCCGGTCGCGCGCAACGAGGAGCAGTTCGCCGCGGTGGTCTCGAAAGCCTTCTCGCAACGCCGCAAGACGCTTCGCAACGCCACGCGCGGTCTGCTCGACGAGGCCTCGTTCGCCACCACCGGCATCGATCCGGGCCGGCGCGGCGAGACGCTTTCGGTCGGCGAGTTTATCGCGCTCGCCGATTCCATTCGCTGACCCGCGTCGGTACAATCCCCGCTGAGCCAGCAACCCAACGACAGACAATGAAAAACGGCAAGCCCTTCCCCGTCCCGGTGCGGTCTTCGAAACCGGTGCCCCGGTACTCATGCGCGAAGTGCCCGGGCTACTGCTGCAGCTATACGGAGATCGAGATCACCATGCGCGACGTGGAGCGCCTGGCGCGGCATTTTGGGCTGAGCTACAACGCTGCCGAGGCACGTTTCACCAAGACGAATTCCAAGGGCGTGATGATGATGCGCCACCGCAAGGACAAGGTGTTCGACACGATCTGCGCGCAGTTCGACCAGGACACGCGCCGCTGCACCGTGTATGAAGCGCGCCCTGGCGTCTGCCGCAAGTATCCCGACAGCAGCCGCTGCGGCTACTACGACTTCCTCAAGTTCGAGCGCGAGCAGCAGGGCGACGACGAGCTGGTCGCCCTCACGTAAGGCGCGGCGCCCTAGGCGCCGGCTTTCTGGATGAACTCGATCTTGTAGCCGTCGGGATCCTCGACGAAAGCGATGACCGTCGTGCCGTGCTTCATCGGCCCCGCCTCCCGGGTCACCCTGCCCCCCTTCGCTTTCGCCGCCTCGCATGCCTTGTAGGCGTCGGGCACCGAGACCGCGATGTGGCCGAAGCCGTTGCCGAGCTCGTAGGCTTTCGTGTCCCAATTGTGGGTGAGCTCGATCACCGCGTGCTCCGACTCGTCGCCGTAGCCCACGAAGGCGAGCGTGAAACGCCCGTCGGGATAATCCTTCTGCCGCAAGAGCTGCATGCCGAGGACGCCGGTATAGAACCCGATCGAGCGCTGCAGGTCGCCGACCCGGATCATGGTGTGCAGCAGTCGCATGAGGCCTCCTAGAAAGAGCGGTACACGGGGTCGGACGCGCAAAGAGCCTCGCGCAGATGGCGGTGCTCCGGGCACTGGCGCTCGACTTCCGCCCAGAACGAGTGCGAATGGTTCATGTGCCGCAGGTGCGCGAGCTCGTGGCAGATCACGTAATCGATCAGCGCCTCGGGTGCCTTGATGAGGCGCCAGGCGATGCGCACCTCGCGGCGCGAGTTGCAGCTTCCCCAGCGCGACATCGCCGACGACAGGAAGAGGCGCGGCGGCTCGATTCCCGCGCGCACGGCGAGCATTCGGATTCGGGTCTCGAGATACGCCCGGGCGACACGCTTGTACCAGGCGATCACCGCGCGTCCGACCTCGGCATCGGTACCGGCGGGCGTGGCGACGTGCAGCTCGGCCCCCGCCAGCTCGGCATGGGCGCGGGATCCGGTGCGGGTGCGAAGGGCCAGGTCGGTGCCGAGATACGGCAGCGACGCGCCATCCTCCCAGGACGCGAGCGGCACCTGCCGCGAGCGCCATTCCTCGATCTTGCGCAGCACCCACGGCTGGCTTTCCCGCACCAGCGCCTCGACGCGCCCGAGCGGCATCGCGGAGGGGGCGCTCACGGTGAGCCCGGTCTCGTCGACCTTCAGGCCCACACCGCGGCGCCCATTGCGGCGCACCAGCACATAGTCGATGTGCCGCTCGCCGAGCGCGAGGCGTTTCAGGTCGCGCGAGGCGAGGTCACGCCGCGGCATAGCGCTCGGGCGAGATGCGGCGCATCTGCCCCTCGATCCAGCCCTGGACCTCGTTGTTCACCGACAGCACGTCGCGGCCTTCGGTGACGATGAGCGGGCCGATCACGACCTTGATCGTCCCGGGACGCTTGCGAAACGCGTAGCGCGGCCAGTACTCGCCCGCGTTGTGCGCGATCGGCAGGATTGGAGTGCCGGTGCGGATCGCCAGTAACGAGCCGCCGATTCCGTAGCGCCCGGCCTTGCCGGGAGCCACGCGGGTGCCTTCGGGGAAGATCGACACCCACATCCCCTGCCGGAGCCGCTGGGCGCCCTGCTCCACGATCTGCTCGCGCGCGCTGTGCCCGCTCGAGCGGTCGATGGCGATGGCGCGTATCGCCATCAGGCTCCAGCCCACGAACGGCAGCCACAGGAGCTGCTTCTTCACGATCCAGCACTGCGGCGGAAAGCGGCTCTCCATGAAGAGCGTTTCCCATGCCGACTGGTGCTTGGCCATCAGGATCACCGGGAAGTCCGGAACGTTCTCCCAACCCTGCACCTCGTAGCCGATGCCGAGCGACCCCTCTACCCACTTCAGCATCACCCGGGTATAGGTCCTCGCCATCCACGCCGCGGCATGGAAGCCGAAAAGCCCCCCGGCCGGCACGAGGATCCCGAAGAATGCGGTGATGACCACGCCTCCGACGAAGAAAGCGATCGAGCGAAGCGTCGTCATGCGGGCGCGATGAGGTGGCGCGTGGCTTCCGCGAGGCTTTCGAACACCTGCGTCTTCCTGGGCAGGTGCCCGTCCTCGCGAGTCTTCGCCCCCTTGCCGGTCAGCACCAGGACCGGCTGGCCGCCCACGCTCTCCGCGGCCTGGAGGTCCTTCAGGCTGTCGCCCACGCACGGCACGCCCTTCAGCTCCGTGTGGAAGCGCGCGGCGATCTCCTCGAGCATCCCGGTCCGCGGCTTGCGGCAGTTGCACTCCTCGGCCGCGGTATGGGGGCAGAAGAAGAGCGCGTCGATGCGCCCGCCCTGGCGGAAGACCATCTCCATCATCTTGTCGTTGATCGCGTTGAGGGTCGCCATGTCGAAGAGGCCACGGCCGATGCCCGACTGGTTGGTGGCCACGGCGATGCGGAACCCATTCTGGTTCAGCCGCGCGATCGCCTCGATCGAGCCGGGAATGGGACGCCATTCGGCGGGCGACTTGATGTACTGGTCGCTGTCGAAGTTGATGACGCCGTCGCGGTCGAGGATGACGAGCTTCATCTAGCTGGAGAGCTTGGAGATGTCGGCCACCTTGTTCATGACGGCACCCACCTCGCTTAGCAGGCCCAGGCGCGCGGCTCGAAGCTTGGGATCTTCCGCATTCACGAGGATCTTTTCGAAGAACGCGTCCACATCCGGCGACATTACCGCGAGTGATGTGAGGGAGCCAGTGAAATCGTTGGCCGCGAACTTTGCGTTCACGAGTGACGTCACGGCCGTCAACGTCTCATGCAATTTCTTCTCCTCAGGCAACTGCAGCAGCATCAGGTCCACTGACGCGTCGCGGCCGGGCGACTTGCGAAGGATGTTCTGGATGCGCTTGTTCGCAGCCGCGAGGCTGCCGGCTTCGGGGAGCTTCGCGAACGCCCGCACCGCCTCGAGCTTCATCGGCACCAGGTCAAGCCGCTCGGGCTGCGACTCGGGGCTCTCCGCGCCGAGAACCGCGGCCACCTCGAGCGCGGTGTAGCCACGCTCGCGCAGCAGGTTCGCGAGCCGCTCGCGGATGAACTCGCGCACCTGGGCAACCAGCGGCCCGACTGCCGCCGGCGCCACCTTGAGGAGCGTCATCGCGGCCGCGCGGATGAGGGGCTCGAGCTCGAGCTTCAGCGGCGTCTCCATGAGGATGCGGACCACGCCGAGCGCGGCGCGCCGGAGTGCGAATGGATCCTTGTCACCGGTCGGAACCTGGCCGATCGAGAACATGCCTACCAACGCGTCGAGACGATCGGCCAGTGCCACGGCGATGCTCGCGTCGCCCGTCGGCAGCGCATCGCCGCCAAAGCGCGGCCAGTAATGCTGCTCGATCGCGCGCGCGACCGACGGCGGCTCGCCGTCGCCTTCGGCGTAGTGCCGCCCCATCACGCCCTGTAGCTCGGGAAACTCGCCGACCATCAGCGTGACCAGGTCTGCCTTCGCGAGGTAGGCCGCGCGCACCGCCCACTCGATTCCCGCAGCGCCCCGGGGCAGGCCCTCCTGGATGCCCATCGCGATCTTCACCAGGCGGTCGACGCGTTCGAGCTGGGTACCCAGCTTGTTGTGGTAGACGATGGTGCCCAGCCGGGAGACGCGCGAGGCAAGCTTCGCCTTCCTGTCGGTGTCGAAGAAGAAGCGCGCATCGGCGAGCCGCGGGCGCACGACGCGCTCGTTGCCCTGCACGATGTTGGCTGGATCGTCGAGGCGCATGTTGCTTACGATCAGGAAGCGGTTGGTGAGCTTTCCCGCCGCGTCGAAGAGCGGGAAGTACTTCTGGTTCCGGCGCATCGTGAGCACCAGGCATTCCGCCGGCACCGCGAGGAACTCGGCCTCGAATGCGCCCGTGTACACGGTGGGCATCTCCACCAGCGCGGTGACCTCGTCAAGGAGCCCCGCGTATTCCGCCGGCTTGCCGAGCGACGCCCGCGATTCCGACGCCTTCGCCTCGAGCGCCCGAAGGATCTCGGCGCGGCGCCGGGGAAAATCCACCATCACGCCGCCCTCGTGCTCGAGCCGCGACTCGTAGTCGCCGGCCGCGGCGATCTCGAGGTCCCGTGCGCCCTGGAATCGATGGCCCCGGGTCTTGCGTCCCGACTCGAGGCCGAGCGCCCGAAGCGCCACCACACGCGGCCCGTGCAGGGCTACGAGGCCGTGCACCGGGCGCACGAACTGCACGGTGGTCACGCCATCGGCGAGCTGGTAGGACATGACCTTCGGGATCGGCAGGCCCGCGATGGCCTCGTCGAGGGCGCCCTGGAGCGCATCGGCGAGCGGGATCGAGGGTGTCTGCGCATCGGCGAAGAGCATCTCCGCCTTGCCGTCCGGGCGCCTCTTCAGCTTCGCGGGATCGAGCCCTGCGAGGCCCGCGGCCTCGAGCTTCTTCGCGAGCGCGGGCGTGGGGCGGCCCGCCGCGTCGAGCCCGACGGCCACCGGCATGAGCTTAACCTCGACCGCTCGCGGAGTGGAAGCCGCCCGCACCGCGGACACCTCGACCGCGAGGCGCCGCGGCGTGGCGAACGCGCGGAATGCGCTCGCGGCCTCGAGCATCTCGCGCTTCGCGAGGCCCTTGGAGATCCCATCCGCGAAGGCGTCGCCGAGGCGCTTCAGCGCCTTCGGCGGCAACTCCTCGCAAAGCAGCTCGACCAGCAGCGTCTCGGCCATCACGCCGCGCGCCCGAGCATCGGGAAACCCAGTCGCTCGCGCGAGTCGTAGTAGCTCTTCGCCACGGCGCGCGCCAGCGCGCGGATGCGGCCGATGTAGCCGTTGCGTTCGGTCACCGAAATCGCGCCGCGGGCGTCGAGGAGGTTGAACGCATGCGCCGCCTTCAGGACCTGCTCGTACGCGGGCAACGCGAGCTGCGCTTCCATGAGGCGCGTGGCTCCCGCTTCATGGTCGGCGAAATGCCGAAAGAGCGTCGCGGCGTCGGCGTACTCGAAGTTGTAGGCCGACTGCTCGACCTCGTTCTGGTGGTAGACGTCGCGATAGGTGAGCTTGTGCGCCTTGCCGGCGGCGTCCTTCCACTCGGTCCAGACCAGGTCGAAGACGTTCTCCACGCCCTGCAGGTACATCGCGAGGCGCTCGAGCCCGTAGGTGATCTCGCCGGTGATCGGCTTGCAGTCGAGCCCTCCGACTTGCTGGAAGTAGGTGAACTGGGTGATCTCCATGCCGTTCATCCAGACTTCCCAGCCCAGGCCCCACGCTCCGAGCGTGGGGTTCTCCCAGTCATCCTCGACGAAGCGCACGTCGTTCTTGCCGAGGTCGAAGCCCGCGCTCTCGAGCGAACCCAGGTAGAGCTCGAGGATGTCGGGGGGCGATGGCTTGAGGACCACCTGCAGCTGGTAGTAGTGCTGCATGCGGTTGGGGTTCTCGCCATAGCGCCCGTCCTTCGGCCGCCGCGACGGCTGCACGTAGGCGGCGCGCCACGGCTCGGGTCCGAGCGAGCGCAGGAACGTGGCCGTGTGGGAAGTGCCGGCGCCGACTTCCATGTCGTAGGGCTGGAGGATGGCGCAGCCCTTCTGGCCCCAGTAGTCCTGCAGGCTCAGGACCAATTGCTGGAAGGTCAACATCGCGGGGGAATCTGCCAAAGCGCTGATTTTATCCTAGCGGCCCCGGCCGAGCGCGATGGCGGCGATCGCCGCCGCCAGCAACAGCGCCGCGTAGTTGCCCCACAGCGCGTAGGGCGTCGAGCCCTTCATCGGCACCACCTCTGCGTAGAGCGTGCCGCTGGTGAACCAGGGGAGCCTCGTCGCCACCCGGCCGCTCGGGTCTATGGCGGCCGTCGCCCCGGTATTCGTCGAGCGCACCATCCAGCGCCCGGTCTCGAGCGCGCGCATCTGGGAGGTCTGGAGATGCTGCTCCGCGGCGAACGACTCGCCGAACCACGCATCGTTGCTCACGTTGAGCAGGACCTGGGCGGCGGGCAGCGCGTCGATGACCTCCTCGCCGAAAATGTCCTCGTAGCAGATCGCCACGCCGAAGGTCACGCCCGCGGCCTCGAGCGGCGGCTGGCGCGCCGCGCCGCGCGCGAAATCCGACAACGGGATCTTGAGCACGGCCAGCACCCACTTGAACCCCGGCGGAATGAACTCGCCGAACGGTACGAGGTGGCGTTTGCGGTACGACTGCATCGGCTCGCCAGTCAGCCGCACGACGCTGTTGTAATAGTCGAAGTCCTGGCCGCGAAACTCGCGCTCGACCGTCCCCAGCAGGATCTCCTTGCCCGATTCGCGCGCGTGCTGGCGCAGGCTCTCCACGTAGTCGGGCGGCAGCTGGTCGAGAAAAGCCGGCAACGCGGTCTCCGGGATGATGACCACGCGAGCGCGGGCAGCGACGATCATCTCGCGATAGGCGAGCAGCGTGCGCGTGCGCACGTCCTCGCGCCACTTGAGGTGTTGCGGCACGTTGCCCTGCAGGAGCGCGACCGATACCGGCGGACCCGCGGGTTGCGTCCACGAGGCGAGGCGCGCGAGGGCTCCCGTGAGGAACAGCGCCCCGAGGGCTGCGAGGACCCACACCCGCCCCCGCGACCAGGCGCGGGTGAGGGCCAGCGCCGCCAGCAGCGTCGCGGCGCCGGCCACGGCGAGCGAGGTCCCATACGCGCCCAGGTAGGGCGCGAAACCCGCGAGCGGGCTGCCCGGCACCTGCGAGGTGCCGAGCGTGAGCCACGGAAATCCCGTGAAGAGCCAGCCGCGCAGCCATTCGAGCGCGACCATCGCCGCTGGGGCGAGGATCAGCCGGCGCGCGGGATCGACCCCGGCGAGGCGAGGGACGAGCCAGCCGGCCGCAGCGGGAAAGAGCGCGAGGTAGGCGCAGAAGAGGAAGGTCGCGAGCGCGGCGAGCACCGCCTGCATCGAGCCGAACTCGTGCAGGCTCACGAAGACCCACGACACTCCGGCGAGGAAGTAGCCGAGGCCGAAGGCGAACCCGGAGAGCGCGCCCTGCAGCGGCGAGCCGCTGCGCGACCAGACGAAGAAGAGCACCGCGAGAGCCACGATCGGGACGGGCCACGCGTAGAACGGCGCGAAGCCGAGGACGCATGCCGCCCCGGCGGCCGCGGGAAGGATCAAGCCGAAGACGACGGCCCGGCCCGCCGACCGGCGGGTCGGCGGGGCCGAGGCCAAGCGGCTCACTCCGGCTCCCGCGACTTGGGCTTCTCGACCAGCAGCGCGTGGACCTTGCGGCTGTCGGCGCGCAGCACCTGGAAGGTGAACCCGTCGATCACGATCGTCTCGCCGCGCTTGGGCAGGCG
>JANMYH010000211.1:0-1844 GCA_031381925.1 Burkholderiales bacterium
GACCAGCTGGCCGCCGAGGAGAAGGCCGTCAAGAATTTCCAGGCCAACATGAAGAAGGCCGGCAAGCCGATTCCGAAGCCCACCGCGGTCGCCGCGGCTACGCCTCCCCAGCTGGTACCCGGCCCGGGAGCCGCGAAGGGCGCACCAACCCCCGGCGCTCCGAGCGCGGCCGGCTCCGCAGTCTCGGCCCAAGGTCACGAGAAGGGCGCCATGACCCCGGCGGGTAACACCCCGCCGAAGGGCAACGACACGCCGACCGACGCCAAGAAGAAGTAGCCCGCGAAGTCATCCCTGGAGATCGTCCTTGAAGAGCCTTGTTTCCCTCGCAGTCGCAAGCATCCTGGCCGCAAGCTGTGCCTCCATGGGGACCGGCAGCGGGCCGAGCGCGGTCGCGACTCTCGAGCCCACCCAGGGCAACGACACCCGGGGTTCCGTGAGCTTCACGCAGCACGGCGACAAGGTGCGCGTGATCGCGCAGGTGTCGGGCCTTCGGGCCGGGGCCGAGCACGGCTTCCACGTGCACGAGAAGGGTGACTGCAGCTCGGGCGACGGCATGAGCGCCGGCGGACACTTCAATCCCGCCGCCAAGCCCCATGGATCGCTCGCCACCGACCATCATGCCGGCGACATGCCGAACCTGACGGCCGACGCCTACGGCAACGCGTCCGCCACTTTCGAGATCCCGGGAATCGCCGTCGGCAGCGGGGCGGCGGACATCGTGGGCAAGGGCCTCATCGTCCATCGCGATGCCGACGACTACAAGACGCAGCCCACGGGCAATGCCGGTCCGCGCCTCGCCTGCGCGGTCATCCGCAGGAGCTAGCGCCCCGCGAAGGCGGCGATCGCGTCCACGAGCTCGTCGTTGCGGAAGGGTGCCGCCAGGCTCCCGAGCAGCGTGTAGTGGTTCAGGGACGCGAAGTGGAGCTCCTCCACCGGCGAGCGCGCATCCCGAAGCCTGCCCGCCAGGCGCTCCTGGTTGTCGGGGCTGACCGTCGTGTCCTGGTCTCCCGTGATCAGCAATGAGCGCGGCTCGCCGCCGCGCACGAACCGCGCCGGCATCGCGGCCTCCACGTTGCCCTCGCCCGAGAGGATCGTCCGGATGTCGGGATCGGTGGGTACGAAGTCGTAGGGCCCCGCCAACCCGATCACCCCGCGGATGCTGGATCGCTCGAGTCCCTCCTTCGCGAGGAAGCGCGGGTTGTACGCGAGCATCGTGGCGATTTGCGCCCCCGCCGAGTGTCCCATCACGAAGAGCTCGCCCGGATTGCCGCGAAAGCGCGCGATCTCACGGCGCGTCCAGGCGAAGGCGGCGGCGGCGTCCTCGACGAAGCCCGGGTAGCGCACCTCGGGAAACACCCGGTAGTCCGGAATGACTACGACGAATCCGCGGGCGGCGAGCGCCTCGGCCACGAACAGGTAGCTCGAACGCTCGCCCCGCTTCCACGAGCCTCCGTAGAAGAACACCACCACCGGGCGCGGGCCCGAAGCGGGCGCGCGGGGCACGTAGACATCCAGGCGCCGGCGCTCGCCCTCGCCATAGGCGATGTCGGCGTGGCGCTCGAAGGCGTCGCGGGACACCAGCACGTTGAGGAGCCCCGCCGGCGAGCAGCCGGTGAGGGTGAGGAGCAGGGCCAGGCCGGAGAGGAGTCGCATCCTCCAGATACGCGCGCGCGGCCCGGTCGGATGTTCACCAGGTGTATCGGACCGTGTAGCGAACCACCGCCTCGGCCTTCGGCGCGAGCTTGACCGGGAAGTGGATGGTGCGCGAGTCCTCCTTGCTGAACTCGTGGGTCTTGCGAAGGATCGCCCAGGTGCTCCACCGGTAGAGGTTCTCCTTCACGATC
>JANMYH010000245.1:0-10803 GCA_031381925.1 Burkholderiales bacterium
ACCGGCGAGGAGAAATACCTGCGCGTGATCCGGTTCAAGACCGCGAAGCTCTTCGAGGCGGCGACCCAGGTCGGCGCGATCCTCGGCAACGCTTCCCCCGAGATCGAACGCGCGCTCGCCGAGTACGGAATGCACCTCGGCACCGCGTTCCAGCTCATCGACGACGTGCTCGACTATTCGGGCGACCTTCAGGAGACGGGCAAGAACCTTGGCGACGACCTCGCCGAAGGCAAACCCACGCTGCCGTTGATCCGTGTGATGGTCGCCGGCAACGACGCCGAGCGCGCCCTCGTCCGACATGCCATCGAGCAGGGGGGAAAGTCCGACCTCGAGGGCGTCGTGGCGGCGATCCACCGCGTCGGCGCGCTCGATTACGCGCGCGACCGGGCCCGCGAGGAAGCGGCCGCCGCGACCGCGCGCCTGGCGGGCCTTCCGGATTCCCCGTGCCGCGCGAGTCTGCTACAATTGGCGCACTTTTCCGTCGAGAGAAAGTTCTGATTTCCGGCGGAATTTCGGGGTGTAGCTTAGCCTGGTAGAGCGCTACGTTCGGGACGTAGAGGCCGGAGGTTCGAATCCTCTCACCCCGACCACTTTCTCCAAGTGGTGTCGCTGCAAAACTCCTGTCTTCCTGCGCCGCTAGCCGAGTGTGTTCAAGTCGTAGTACGTGCTCGAGTAATGGATCGGGCCGTGCTGGCGACGCACGGCTGAATGCATCGAACGCCCGACGGACAATGGGCTCAGGTGCCCCACGACGCTTTGACGCGTCAGTTCCGGGTCGGTGATCGGGCTTCCGCCGTGAGCGAGGTCCGCGTGCCAGATCAGGGCGTCGCCCTTCCTGGCGTGGAAGCGTTCTCGGGGATAGCTGCGCTTGTCGCTCTCGGCCTCCACCCAGCGCAGCGACCGGTCCAGCTCTTCGGGACCGACCTCGACGCCATCCTTCTTCCCATGGGAAAAGTCGAAGTCGGGCAACTTGTGGCTGCCAACGATGTAGGCGAGCTCGCCGGATCCCGGGCGCACGTCCTCGAGTGCGATCCAGCATCCGACCATGCGCATGGGGGAGTCGAACCTGACGAACGTCGTGTCGCGGTGGAAGCGCTGCTCCGAGCCCATCTGGAACATGAGGCTCTGGGACAGGACCGGCGGCTCCTCGAAAATCGCGGTGAGGAATTCCACGATGGCGGGCGACGCGAAGGCGTCCCGGATGTCGGCTCGCAGTGCGTGCGCTTCGATGATCCGTTTTCCGCGCGCGGGCGTGTTCCCATTGAAGCTGTGCAGCTCGTCCGTATCCCCCTGGTACCTGAGCTGTTCGTCGCCCTCCTGGAACGCCTTCGTCATCACGCCCGCGATCTGGTCGGCAAGCCTGGCGTCGACCGCCCCGGAAAGAATCAGGTAACCGTCCTTCATGAACTTGGAGATCTTGCGCCCCATGTCCGGGGACACGCTTGCCTTGGCGAGCCGTCGCGAAAGCTCCTTTTCCGCATCGAGACGATCGACCCACAACCCTCCGAACCGGGAGTGGTATTGCGGCTGCTGCTTCCTGCCGAATAGTGAAAACACGGGGCTCTCCGAACGCTGACGTGACGGGGTTCCGCCACACCATCAATTATCGTGCGATTCGGCTGAGTTAGGGGGCACCTTCCCACCCGCAAGAGCGCAGCCGCGCCCGCCATCGAGGGCGAGCGCGTTCAGACCGGCGAGAAGATCGAGAAGCGGCTCCTCGAGGGTCAGGCGATGCGATCGGCGATCACCACGTAGCGCAGCCGCGTGCCCGGTCGCAGCGCGTCGAACGGAAAGCAGGTGATGAGTGTCAGCTGCGCGGCATCGGCGCCGTCGAGCAGCCGCGACTCGCCCTGGTCGACGACCGCGACCTCGCGCACGCGGTAGCGCGCCGGCGCGCCGCGCGCGCCCTCGATGTCGATCTCGTCGTCGAGCGCCACCATCCTGAGGAATGCGAAGTGCGTATCGCGGTGCGCAACGATCACCGTGTTCCCCCAGCTGCCCGGCGCCGCGGTGCCGCCGACGTGCGCCGGGCCGAAGGCGAGGGCGCGCGGACTCGCGCTGTCGAGCACGAACAAGTCGACGCCGCGTCCCGGCATCGTGAGGCGCGCGACCGGGCGCAAGTCGGCCCCGGGCCACGGCCGCGGCGGCATTCCGCCGCCGCGCGTCACGCTCCACGAGCGCGCGATGAGATGCTGCGCGAGGAGCGCCTTGGCATGGATCCACGAGCCCTCGGCGACTTGCCAGGTGCCCAGGCCCGCGAGGCCGAGCGCGAGCGATGCGCAGGCGAGGCGCGCGCGGGTCATGCGCGCCTCCTGGTGCGCTGCCCGATCACGGCGACCGTGGCGGCGGAAAGGAGTGCCAGCAATCCGAGCAGCATCTGCAGGGCGGCGGGCGTGTCGGTCTGCGGCAATTGCGTTCCGGCGGCCCACCCCTGCGGCAGGCTCGCCTTCACCATCGCCGTTTTCACGAGGCCCGACGGCGCGGTGGGCGTCACGTCCACGGCCACCAGGCTCGTGTACGCGCTCACCAGGTGATGCTCGAGCGCGACGGAGACCACTTGCGAGCGGACCTGCGCAGGGTCGACACCGCGCGCGAGCTCGTCCATCAGCGTCGCGATCTTGGCCCTGGCCCAGAGGGCGCCCACGCCGGCCGCGTTGCGTTCCAGCGGCGGCGTGAGCGCCACGCTCCAGGGTAGGTTCCCGCGCATCCCGGACACCACGACGGTGCCCAGCGGCGCGCGGGCGGCGGCGGCGACCATCACCGGCTCGCCGAGGTAAAGGTCGGGCACGCGCGCCGGAAAGGTTTCCACCGGCGTGCCGTCGGGCCAGCGGATCGCGACGTCGTGCAGCACCGGCGCCTCGATCCGGGCGAAGAGCTGCGTCATCTTCTCCTGCACCTCGCGCACGTCGCCGATGTAGGTGAAGGTGCCGCGGCCGAACTGGGCCGCCTTGGTCATGAAGTGGCTGTTGGGCGCGGAGCCGATGCCCACCGTGAATAGGCGCGAGGTGCCGAGGCGCTGGGCGATCAGGCGAAAGAGCACGTCCTCGTTGCCGACTGCGCCGTCGGTGATGAAGATCACCTGGCGCAGGTACCCGGGCGTGTCGACGCCGGTCAGCGCGAAAGTCAGTGCGCCCGCCATCTCGGTACCGCCATTGGCCTTGAGGTCGCGCACCCAGGCCTTGGCGCGGCGGAGGTTGTCCGCGGTCGCAGGGACCGCCGCTGGCAGCATCGGGCGGGTGGAGGAATTGAATTCGAGCACGTTGAAGCGATCCCGCGGCGTGAGCGTGTCGAGGGCGTGCTCGAGCGCGAGACGCGCCTGCTGGATCGAGGCGCCCTGCATCGAGCCCGAGGTGTCGATCACGAGGATCGTCTCGCGCGGCATGCGCTCGAAGCTCGCGCGCTCGGCGGCGGTGGGCTGCGGCGGCACGACCATGAGGAGCGCGTACTCGGTGTCGCCGCGCTGCTGGGTGAACATCGCCGCCTGGGGCGCGTTGCCCGGGGCGAGTGTCCAGGTGAGCTCGAAGTCGCGGTCGGCCTCCTCCTGCTCCTTCACCAGGGTGACGAACGTGCGGCCGCCAGACTGCTTCTCGATCGTCGCATCGTGATACGAGGAGACGACCTGCCCGAGCGGCACGCCCGCATCGATCGACACCGCGATGTCGACGGGATTGACCGCACCACCGCATCCGGACTCTTCGTATTCAGGGTGTACGAGCGGCTCGCCCACGCTCGCGGCGAACGCCTCGGCGGCCTTCGGCTCGTCGGGGATGGAGTCATGGGATGCGACCGGCACGTAGCGCGGCGTCACCGCGAGCGGGAAGCGCAGCCGGTAGCCGCCGTTCTCGTAGGTGAGGGCCTGCTGGTACTCGATGCGGATCTCCACCGTGTCGTTCGGGCCGATGTGGGCCACCGAGTTGGTGAAGAGGTTGGGCCGCTGTTGCTCGACCAGGGCGGCTTTCTTCCCTTCCGACTTCGCGCGCTCGTACTCGCGGCGCGCCTCCTCCTTTTCCCGGATCCGGCCCTCGAGGACGCGCTCGCCGATCTTCATCCAGAGGCGGTCGACCGCGGCCTTCTCAGGGAGCGGAAACACGTACACGCCCTCGACGAACTCGGACCCGGGGTTGTGGAAAAACTGCGTGACGCGCGTTCGGGCGACCATCCCGGTCACGTCGATCGCGACTTCGGTGGCGACCTGGGGGGCGGCGGTGAAATCGCCCGCCGCGCCGCTGCGCAGCAGGAGCGTGCCCGCGCGGGTGTCGTTGATCTTCGCCGCCTGGGCGCTCGCGGAAAGCAGCAGGATCGCGAGCGACATCGCCACCGCCGCGCCGAGCCCGCCGAAGAATGCCTTTGCGACCAGCCCTGCGAAGTCGCCGATCACGTCCTGGAGCCTGTGGCCGCGTCCCACCGTCTTGCCTTGCATTTCGTCATCCCCTTTGTATGTGCGCCCCTTAAGGAGTGGGCACGGTCATTGCGCGCTCGGGCGCGGCGTGCGGCGGGGCGCAATCAGGGCAGGGCGGCGAGCGATTGTGGCGAAAAGATGATGATTGGGTTCCCGCCGTCGCGGGAACGACGAGCGAGCGTTCGCGGGAACGACAAACCGGCATAATTCGCGCAAATGTCACGCCGCATCGCGCTCGTCGAGGACGATCCCGCCATCCGCCAGAACTACGCCGATGCGCTCGCGCGCGCCGGCTACGAGGTCGCCGCGTTCGCCGATCGCGCGAGCGCATCGAAGACCCTCGCAGGGCGCCTGCCCGAGCTCGCGATCATCGACATCGGCCTGGGAAGCGACATCGACGGCGGCTTCACGCTCTGCCGCGAGCTGCGCGGGGCGAGCGAGCGCCTGCCGATCATCTTCCTGTCGGCGCGCGATTCCGACTTCGACATCGTCTCGGGCCTGCGCCTGGGCGCCGACGACTACGTGACCAAGGACGTGAGCCTGCCGCACCTGCTCGCGCGCATCGCAGCACTTTTCCGGCGGGTCGACGCGGCGGCCCGCGAGCCGGCGGCGGCCGACATCCTGCGCCGCGGCAAGCTCGAGCTCGACGCCCAGCGGATGCTCGCGATCTGGGCGGGCCAGGGCGTGGGCCTCACCGTGACCGAGTTCTGGATGGTGCATTCGCTCGCGCGCCATCCCGGCCATGTGAAGGACCGCGACCAGCTGATGCGCGACGCCGAGATGGTAGTCGATGACGGCACCATCACCTCGCACGTGAAGCGCATCCGCCGGAAATTCCTCGCGGTGGACCCGGCCTTCGCCGCGATCGAGACCGTCTACGGCATGGGCTACCGCTGGATGGAAGGCGCTTGAGGGCGCTCGCGGCCGCCCTGCTCGCGCTCGCCTCGGCCGGGGCGCTCGCGCAGGATCCCCCGCGCTGGTATCTGCAGCTGGACAACGATTTTCCCTTTGGCACCGACCGCTGGTACAGCTCGGGGCTGCGGATCGCGCGCGTGGAGGATCGCGGCGGCCATGTCCTCGAATGGGGACTGCTGCACGAGGTCTATGCGCCCGAGGCGAAGAAGTTCGTTCGCGGCACCCCCGATCGCGCGCCCGCGGCGCGGCTGCTCGCTTCGGTCTCGCGCCACGAGACATTCGGTGCGTGCTTCCAGACGCTCGAGCTTGCGCTCGGCGTGCGGGGGCCCGCGGCCCAGGGGCGGCGGGCCACCGAGCTCGTGCACCGGCTGGTCGCCGCCCCCGAGGTCGACTGGACTCGCGAGGAACCCAACCGAATCGATCTCGGGCTCGCCGCTGTGCGCAGTGTGGGCGTGGGGAGCACTACGATCCATTACGGCGCGGTGGTGGGCAGCGAGCGCGCCTTCGCGCACGCCGCGGCGGAGCTGCGCTTCGGGGCCGGAATCGCCTCCCCGCTGCTGCGTTTCGCGGCGACGCCGCCGCCCGCCGCCGGGTCCCCCGCCTGGGGTGCATTCGTCGGGGTGGGCGCGCGCGCGGTGGCGCGCGACGAGCTGCTCTCGCGCGGCTACGACGCGAGCCTTCCATCGCCCGCGCGCGAACCGGTGGTGGGCCGCGCCGCTGCCGGCGTGGGCACCGTGCAGCGCTGGGGCTCGGCGCTCTTCGCGCTCGCCCTCGACACGCGCGAGTTCGACGGCCAGCGCGTGCCGCATCGGTTCGGCTCGTTCGTGGTCCACATCGCCTTCTAGGCCGCTCGCGCGTGCGCCTCGGCTTTCCCTATGGAATCCGCCCGCGGCTGTTGCTCGTGGCGCTGGTCCTGCTGGTGCTGCCGTGGCTGGCGGTGCAGTTCATCTCCGGCATGGAGAGCTCGCTGCGCGCGGCGCAGGAACAGGCGATCGGCGCCACGGCGCGCGCCGTTGCCGCGGCGCTCTCCGACCGGCCCGCGCTCTTCGATCGCGGCAAGGCGCCGCCCGACCCCGAGGACGAGGAGCGCCGGCGCATCGTGGCCCTCTTCGCCGCGGCCGACACCCAGGCGGCGGCAAGCCTGGGTGCCGCGTACTCGCCGTCGGAGGAGATCGAGCGGCTCCTCTCGGTCATCGGGCGGCGCGGCGCACGCCTCTGGGTGGTCGACACGCGCTCGCGGGTTCGGGGGCTTTCGGGAAGCCTGGGGGACGGCACCGCCACGCCGCAGGCCGGCTGGCTGCGCTACGTCGCCGCGCTCGTGGTGCCCACGCCGCGCCTTGCGGTGGGCGACGACTCCAGGCCGGTGCGCGAGCAGATCGATCGCGCGCTGATTGGCGTCTCCGGCGCGCCGCTCTGGCGCGGCACCGTCAACCGCGACGTGGCGATCCTTTCGGCCGCCCAGCCGATCTTCGTGGGCGACGACATCGTCGGTGCCGCGGTGGTGGAGGAGACCACCGCGTCGATCCAGATCCTCAAGCAGGCGGCACTCGAGAAGCTTCTCGCGGTGACGCTCCTGGTGGTGGGCGGCGCGCTCGCGGTGCTGCTCGCCTTCGCCAGCCGGCTCGCGACTCGCGTTCGAAGGCTGCACGCCGAGGCCGAGGCCGCGATCGATGCGCAGGGCCGGGTGCGCGCGGCGATTCAGCCCTCCGAGGCGCGCGACGAGATCGGCGACCTGTCGCGTACCATGGCGGCCGTGCTGCAGCGGCTAAAGCAGTACAACGCCTATCTCGAAGCGATGGCGGGGCGCCTGTCGCACGAGCTGCGCACGCCCGTCGCGGTGGTGCGCTCGTCGCTCGACAACCTCAAGGCCCAGCCGATGACGGATGCCGCGCGCGTCTACGTCGAGCGCGCGGGCGAGGGCGTGGGACGGCTCGCGCGCCTCATCTCGCGGCTCTCGGAGGGCACGCGCCTCGAACGGATGCTGGAGAGCGCCGAGCGCGAGCGCTTCGACCTCGCGGCCGTGGTGGCTGGTTGCGTGGACGGTTACCGCGAGGCTTACGCGCCGCGGCGCTTCGAGCTTGCGCGGCCGGACGGCCCGCTGTGGATCGAGGGCGTGCCGGACGCCTTCGCGCAACTCCTCGACAAGCTCGCGGAAAATGCGCACGACTTCGCCCCCGAGGCCAGCTCCGTGCGCGTGTCCCTCGAGCCGCGCGGCCAGGGCGCGCTCCTCGCAGTCGAGAATTCGGGCCCGCCGTTGCCCGAGGCGTCACTCGCGCGGCTCTTCGATTCGATGGTCTCGCTGCGCGCCCCCGACGAGTCGGGCGATCGGGCGCACCTGGGACTCGGGCTCTACATCGTGCGCATCGTCGCCGAATACCATGGGGGAACGGTGCGCGCCGCGAACCTCCCGGCGGGGGGCGGTGTGCGTTTCGAAGTCGAACTGCCGTAAACTCGGCACACCAAAAAGCCCGATGAAATCGTCCCCGTGGCCCGCATCCTCCTGCTGCTCGTCATCGTCTTCGTGCTCTACCTGCTGTTTCGCGGATTCTTCCGCTCGCAGGTGGGCAAGCGAGCGTCCGACGCCCCCAAGATCGGCGAGGACATGGTGACTTGCGCGCGCTGCGGGGTGAACCAGCCGCGCAGCGAGACGCGCGACCTCGAAGGCCAGGTCGTATGCGCGAACAACCCGCACTGCCATTGAGCGCGTGGTGATCTCCGCCGCCGGGGAGTTGCCGTTGCCCACGCAGGCGCGCTCGCCGGGGGCCGCCCTCATCGCCGAGGCCGACGACGCCACCTGGAGGACGCTCGCGGTCTTCTGCGGCTACCGCGTGGTGCTCGCGCTCTTCGTCGCGGCGGCGTTCGCGTTCCTGAACCGCTTCTTCAACCTCGGTCTGCTCGCGCCCACGGTGGTGGTGCCAACGCTGGTCACCTATGCGGTGCTCTCGCTCGTGCTGCTCGTGCCCGCGCGCCTGCGCGAGCCCAGCCTCACGATCCAGGTGACGGCGGGCGTGTTCCTCGACATCGCGGCGATCGTGATGCTGATGTATGCGAGCGGCGGCGTGCGCTCGGGCCTCGGGGTGATCCTGCTGGTGTCGCTCGCCGCCGCGGGACTCATCACCCGCGGGCGCCTGGCCTATTTCTACGCGGCCTCGGCCGCGCTTGCCGTGCTGCTCGAGCAGACCTTCCAGCTCTGGCGCCACGACGCGGGCCCGCAGGATTTCGTGCAGGCCGGGATCACCAGCGGGGCATTCTTCGCCACCGCCGGCCTTGCCTCGGCGCTGGCACGCTATGCGCGCACCAGCGAGCAGATCGCCGAGGAGCGCAGCCTCGACCTCGCGAACCTCTCGCAGATCAACGAGATCGTGATTCGCGACATGCAGGACGGGATCCTGGTGGTCGACGCGGAGGGCCGCATCCGCCAGCACAATCCGCGCGCGATGCAGCTGCTGGGCGCGTTTCCCGCGGGGCGCTGGCCGCTCCTGTCGGAGTACGCGCCCGAGATCTCGGGGCTCCTCGAGGGCTGGCGCAAGGGCTCCGAGGGGACCTTCATGCAGCTTCGCACCCCGCGCGTGGCGGGCGAGCTTCAGGTTCACTTCGTGCCGATTGGCTCGGGCGATCCCTCGCCGGCAGTGGTGTTCGTCGAGGACGTGGGCCGCATGCGCGCCCAGGCGCAGCAGATGAAGCTCGTGGCACTTGGCCGGCTGACCGCTTCCATCGCCCACGAGATCCGCAACCCGCTGTCCTCGATCGGCCACGCCGCCGAGCTGATGGAGGAGGAATGCGCGCCCGAAGGCGAGGACACGCGCCTTCTCGCGATCATCCGCGCCAACGTGCATCGCCTCGACCGCATCGTGCAGGAGGTGCTTTACCTCAACCGCCGCGACCGCGCGCAACCCGAGTCGATCGACCCGCTCGCCTACCTCGGCAATTTCACGGCCGAGTTCTGCGCGACCGAGAAGTGCGCGGCCGAGACGATCGACGTGCAGGTGCGCACCGCCCAGCGCCTGTGGTTCGACCGCCAGCACCTCGACCAGGTGCTGTGGAACATCGGGAGGAACGCGCTTCGCCATTGCCGCCGGCTGCCGGGCTCGATCCGCATCGTGGTCTGGCCGGCTCCCGCGCCGGGCAACCTGCTGATCGACGTGCACGACGACGGCCCCGGCGTGTCGCGCGAGGTCCAGGCGCACCTGTTCGAGCCGTTCTTCACCACCGCCACCCAGGGCACGGGCCTCGGGCTCTACATTGCGCGCGAGCTTTGCGAAGGCAACGGCGCGCGGCTGGAATACGTGGAGAATCCCTCCGGCGGCCAGTTCCGCATCACCGTGAAAGGAGCCTAGCTTGACCCGCAAGGCCGTGCTCGTCGTCGACGACGAGGCCGATATCCGCGAGCTCCTGGTGCTCACGCTGCAGCGCATGGGCGTCGATGCCGACACCTGTTCCAACATCAAGGACGCAAAGGAGGCCCTGGCCGCGCGCGCCTACGACCTGTGCCTGACCGACATGCGCCTGCCCGACGGCGACGGCCTCGACGTGCTGAAGTTCATCGCCGACAACCACGGCAACACGCCGGTGGCGGTGATCACCGCCTACGGCTCGACCGAGAACGCGGTGCTCGCGCTGAAGGCGGGCGCGTTCGACTACCTCGCCAAGCCGATCAAGCTCGAGCAGCTGCGCCCGCTGGTGATGTCGGCGCTCAAATTGCCGAAGCCGATCCAGTCGCGGCGCGCCGCGATCGGGGAGTCGATGGCGCCGGGCACTCCGCGGCTCCTCGGCGAATCGCCCGCGATCGTGCGCGCGCGCGACATGATCGCGCGGCTCGCGCGCTCGCAGGCGCCGGTCTACATCACCGGCGAGTCGGGCAGCGGCAAGGAGGTCGCCGCGCGCCTGATCCACAGCGGCTCGTCGCGAGCTGACGCGGCGTTCGTCGCGGTCAACTGCGGCGCGATCCCCGAGAACCTGATGGAGAGCGAGTTCTTCGGCTACAAGAAGGGCGCCTTCACCGGCGCGGACAGCGACAAGATGGGCTACCTGCAGGCCGCGCAGAAGGGCACGCTCTTCCTCGACGAGGTCGGCGACCTGCCGCTCGCGATGCAGGTGAAGCTGCTGCGCGTGATCCAGGAGAAGAAGGTGCGCCGCGTGGGCGACACGCAGGAGGACACGATCGATGTGCGGATCATCTCGGCCACGCACCGCAGCCTCGCCGAGCAGGTCGAGGCCGGTGAATTCCGCCAGGACCTCTTCTACCGGCTGAACGTGATCGAGCTCAAGATGCCGAGCCTTCGCGAGATTCCCGAGGACATCCCGCTGATGGTCGGCGAGGTGGTCGATCGGCTCGCGCGCCAGAACGGCACGCCTACGCCGGCGATCAGCGAGGAGGCGATGCTGCAGCTGCGGCGCTACGATTTCCCCGGCAACGTGCGCGAGCTGGAGAACATCCTCGAGCGCGCGATGGCGCTCTGCAGCGACAACCAGGTCACCGCCACCGACCT
>JANMYH010000246.1:0-2904 GCA_031381925.1 Burkholderiales bacterium
GCGACAATTCGCCACGTCCATGTGATCGGTGCCGGTGCGATGGGCGGCGACATCGCGGCATGGTGCGCGCTACGTGGACTTACGGTCACGCTGCAGGACCTCGCGCCCGAGAAGATCTCGCCCGCGATCAAGCGCGCCGCCGAGCTCTACAGGAAGCGCCTCAAGCAACCCCACCTGGTCCAGGCCGCGATGGACCGGCTGGTGCCCGATGTCGCGGGCCATGGGGCTGCACGCGCCGACCTGGTCATCGAGGCGATCGTCGAGAATGCCGAGGTGAAGCGCAAGGTCTACGCGCAGGTCGAGCCGAAGATGAAGCCCACCGCGATCCTCGCCTCGAACACCTCGAGCATCCCGCTGCAGGAGCTGGCGGGTGGCCTGGAGCGCCCCGAGCGGCTGGTCGGGATCCACTTCTTCAATCCCGTGGCGCAGATGCAGCTGGTCGAGATCGTCCGCGGGCCGCAGACGTCGGACGAGGTGATGCAGGCCGCGCAGGCCTTCACCCGCCAGATCGACAAGCTGCCGCTGCCGTGCAAGTCGGCGCCGGGCTTCCTCGTCAACCGCGTGCTGTCTCCCTACCTGCTCGAGGCGATGCTGATGGTGGATGAAGGCATCCCGCCCGAGACCATCGACGCGGCCGCCAGGGATTTCGGCATGCCGATGGGGCCGATCGAGCTGGCCGACATGGTCGGGCTCGACATCGGCTGGGCCGTCGGGCAGGAGCTCGCCAAGCCCGGAACGCCGATCCCGAAGAAGCTACAGGCGCTCGTGGAAGCCAAGGAGTTCGGCATGAAGTCCGGCCGCGGCTTCTACACGTGGGTGAAGGGCAAGCCGCAGAAGTCCGCGACGGGACCCGGCACCGTGGACCTGAAGGCGATCGCCGATCGCCTGGTCGCCCCGGCGCTGAACGAATCGGTCGCGTGCCTGCGCGAAGGCATCGTCGCCGACGAGGACCTGGTCGACGTCGGCATGATCTTCGGCACCGGCTTCGCGCCCCATCGCGGCGGCCCCATCGCCACCATCCGCGCGCGCGGCAAGCAGGACTGGCTGCGGATCCTCGAGGAGCTCAAGGCCCATCACGGGCTGCGGTTCGAGCCGGACTCGGGGTGGGCCGCGATATGACGATGAACGCACTGGCCGCCTGGCAGCGCCTCGAGCACAAGCCGTTCGGCAAGACGCTCTTCTCGCGAGCGATCTGCTTCAAGGCGCCGTACTTCGCGAGCATCTCGCCGCGCTTCGAGGAGCTGCGCCCCGGCTTCGCGCGCGTTTCGATGCGCAAGCGCCGCAAGGTGACCAACCACATCGGTACGGTGCACGCGATCGCGATGTGCAACCTCGCCGAGATCGCCGCCGGGACGCTCACGGAAGCCTCGATCCCGGATTCGATGCGCTGGTTGCCGAAGGGCATGCAGGTCGAATATCTCAAGAAGGCCGAGACCGACGTGGAGGCCACCGCCACGCTGCCGACGATGGAGGAGGGCGCCGCGCGCGACGTCCCGGTGCGGGTGGAGGTCAAGGATCGCGCCGGGATCGTGGTGTGCCGCGCGACCATCACCATGTGGGTGACGCCGCGGAAACGCTAGCTGTCATCCGCTTTCCCGCAGAAGGTCCCTGGGCCAGCCTCGTCATTGCCGGGGCGAGGGGTGTGCGGCAGGAGTTCTACCATCCGTTCGCCCATTACCTCGCCGCCAACGGCATCCACGTCGTCACGTTTGACTATCGCGGCATGGGGGCATCGCGCCCGTCGAGCCTCAGGGGCTTCAGGGCCGACGTGAGCTCCTGGGCCGAGAAAGATCTCGAGGAAATGCTCGGGCGCGGGGATGCGAAGTTGCCGTTGCTGTTCGTGGGCCATAGCCTGGGAGGCCGGTTGCTCGGCGTGCCTGCAAGCAACGCCCAGGTGCGCGCTGCCATCACGGTCACCGCGGGCTTCGATCGCGTCAAGGCGCCGATCCGCAGCTACTCGTTCGAGGACGATCCGATCATCACGCGGCCGGCGGTCGACAGCCTGCATACGTTTTATCGGAATGCGCGGGTGGAGCGGCGTCACATCGATCCGGCCCTCTCCCCGGGAGGGAAAATTGGGCACTTCGGCTACTTCTCACCGGGCAGCCAACCCACGCTCTGGGCCGAGTCCCTCGGCTGGTTGCGCACCGCGGTCGAAGCCGCTTAGGTTCCGCCATGGCCGCGATCCCCGTCACCAACTCCGATTCCATCGCCGACTGCTTCGCCAGGCGCGTGGCCGCCACGCCCGATGCCACCGCGTACCGGTTCTACGACCCGCAATCGACCATCTGGAAGGAACACACGTGGCGCCAAGCGGGCGAATCGGTGGCGCGGATGCGCGTGGCGCTCGAAGGCGAGGGGCTCGTGGTCGGCGAGCGCGTCGCGATCATGGCGAAGAATTGTCCGGAGTGGGTGTTCTTCGACCAGGCGGCGCACGCGCTGGGCCTGGTCGTGGTCCCGATCTTCGTCGACGACCGCCCGGACAATGTCGCCTATTGCCTCAACGACGCCGACGTGAGGGTGGTGCTGGTCGATGGGCCCGAGCAGGGGGCCAAGCTGAAAGAGGTGGCCGATCGCATTCCGGAGGTGAAGCGCATCGTGTCCGTGAAGGAGCTCGGTGCCTGGCTGCCCGCGACCGCGGAGCCGCGTCCTCCCGTCAAGGTAGACGGCCGTGCGCTCGCCACCATCGTCTACACCTCGGGCACCACCGGCAAGCCCAAGGGCGTGATGCTCACGCACCAGAACATGCTGCAGAACGCGGTTGCGGGGCTAGCGGTTTACGACATATTCCCCGACGACGTCTTCCTGTCGTTCCTGCCGCTGTCGCACATGCTCGAGCGCACCGTCGGCTACTACCTCACGATGGTCGCCGGCTCGATCGTCGCCTTCGCGCGCTCGATCGCG
>JANMYH010000261.1:0-7833 GCA_031381925.1 Burkholderiales bacterium
GCGAGCTCGCGCCCGACGGCATCCGCGTGAACGCGGTCGCCCCCGGCCTCGTGGAAACCGAACTGCTCGACGGCAAGATCACTGACGAGGGCAAGCAGAAGGTGGCGGAGACGACCCCGCTGGGGCGGCTCGCCACGCCGCAGGACATCGCCAACGCATTCCTGTTCCTCGCATCCGACCTGTCGAGCTACGTGACGGGCGTGGTGCTGGACGTGAATGGCGGGCTGCACATCCACTGACCCAACCGCACTTTTTTTCCGATCCCAGAGGAGGGAAACATGTCATTCAAGCTGAAGGCCACCATCGCGGCGATCGCCGTGACGTTCTCGTTGGGCGCGGGTGCCCAGGGCAAGGACCCGATCAAGGTCGGGCTCTCCGGTCCCTACACCGGCGGCTCGAGCCCCATGGGCATCTCCATGCGCGATGCCATCCGCCTCGCCGTGAGCGAGATCAACGCCGCCGGCGGCGTGCTCGGCCGCCCGCTGCAGCTCGTCGAGCGCGACGACGAGGCGAAGAACGAGCTCGGCGCCCAGATCACGCAGGAGCTCATCCACAAGGAGAAGATCGTCGCCGGCCTCGGCGTCATCAACACCGGCGTGATCCTCGCGAGCTCGCGCTACTACCAGGAAGCCAAGATCCCGCTCATCACCCCGGGCCCGACGGGCTCTGTCGTGACGAAGCAGTTCATGCCTCCCGAATTCACCGAGAACTACATCTTCCGCGTGTCGCTGCCGGACAGCATCCAGGCCGAGATGATCGCGCAGGAGGCCGTGGACAACCGCAAGTTCAAGAAGCTCGCGATCCTCGCCGACTCCTCGAACTACGGGCAGCTCGGCCGCGAGGACATGACCAAGGCGCTCGAGAAGCGCAACGTGAAGCCCGTGACGGTCGAGAAGTTCAACGTGAAGGACGTGGACATGACGCCGCAGCTGCTGCGGGCGAAGTCCGCGGGCGCCGAAGCGGTGCTTACCTACGGCGTGGGGCCGGAGCTCGCGCAGATCGCCAACGGCATGGCGAGGCTCGGCTGGAAGGTGCCGATCATCGGCAGCCACACGCTTTCGATGCCCAATTTCATCGAGACCGCGGGCGCCAACGCCGAGGGCGCGGTGTTCCCGCAGACGTTCGTGAACGACGGCACGCCCAAGCGCACGAAGTTCATCGACACGTACAAGAAAACGTACAACGTCCCGCGCATTCCGGGCCAGGGCTGGGCGGCGCCAGGCTACGACACCGTGTACCTCCTCGCCGCGGCCATCAAGCAGGCCGGCAGCACCGACGGCGCGAAGATCCGCGAAGCGCTCGAGAACCTCAACACGAAGGTCGAAGGCCTGCTGATGACCTACGACCGTCCGTTCACGAAGGACAACCACGAGCTGTTCAAGGACTCGTCGAAGGCCGTGATGGCGACGATCCGCAACGGTGAAGTGGTCAAGGTCTCGGGCAAGTAACCCGAGCGACCCCAGGCGCGGGAGCCCCCATGGAAATCTTTCTGCAGATCCTGTTCAGCGGATGCGCGATCGGCATGATCTACGCCGTCATCGCCTTCGGTTACCAGCTCACCTTCGCCACTTCGGGAACGCTGAACTTCGGGCAGGGGGAGGCGCTCGCGCTCGGGGCCCTGATGGGCCTGTCCATCGTCGGCCACGTGCCCTACTGGGCGATGATCCCGTTCGCGCTCGTCTTCGGGGCGCTCTACGGGATCGTTGTGGAGCGCATCGGCGTGCGCCCGGCGATGAAGGTGAAGTCCGAGGGGTGGATCATGGCCACGATTGCGCTCGGCATCATCATGAAGAACGTCGCCGAGAACATCTGGGGCAAGGAGGACGTGAAGTTCCCTTCGCCGGTGCCCGAGATCCCGATGCAGGCATTCGGCGTGAACATCCTGCCGATGGAGCTCCTGGTCATCGGCGGCGCGCTCGCGATGATGCTGGCGATCGAGGTGTTCAACCGCAAGTCGATCTACGGCAAGGCGGTCGTGGCCACGGCTTCCGACGCGGGGGCCGCGGGGCTCATGGGCGTGAACACCGGCCAGGTGATCACGTTCTCGTACGCGCTGTCCTGCGCGACCGCGGCCTTCGCCGGGATCCTGATCGCGCCGCTCACGCTCGCCGGGGCCGGCATGGGGGGCTCGCTCGGGCTCAAGGCCTTCGCCGTGGCGATCATCGGAGGCCTCACGTCGGGCATCGGGGCGATCGTCGGTGGGCTGCTGCTCGGCGTGTCGGAGACTGCGACGGGCTACTACATCTCGACGGGATACAAGGACGTCCCGGGCCTGGTCCTGCTGCTGCTGGTCCTCGCGATCAAGCCGGCCGGCCTCTTCGGCAAGACCGCCATCAAGAAGGTCTGACATGGCGAACGCGAGGAAGCTCTTTCCCTGGGTGATCGTCGCCGTCCTGGCGGCCTTCCCGCAGGTCGTTCCCAACCCGTACTACATCCACCTGCTGGTGGTCATCGGCATCTATTCGATCGTGCTCTTCGGCCTCGACATCGTGGTCGGATACACGGGCGAGGTGTCCCTCGGCCACGCCGCGCTCTTCGGCATCGGCGCGTATGCAGGCGGGCTGCTCTTCGTCAAGGCGGGCTGGCCGTTCTGGCTCGCGATCCCCTCGGCGATCGCGATCACCGCGAGCCTCGGCGCGGCGCTCGCGGTGCCCGCATTGCGGGTCACGGGCCCGTACCTCGCGATGGTGACGCTCGCTTTCGGCACGATCGCGGCCATCCTCCTCAACGAGATGGACTTCCTCACCAACGGTCCGCAAGGACTGCAGGTGCGCAAGCCCATGGTGCTCGGGCACAAGGTGACGGCGGTCGACTTCTACTACTTCACGCTCGTCATGGTCGTGTTCTCGATCATCGTGGTGTCGCGCATCCTCGGCTCGCACTTCGGGCGCGCGTTCATCGCGCTTCGCGGCAGCCCCGTGGCGGCCGACTGCATGGGGGTGTCGGTCTACAAGTACAAGGTCCTCGCCTTCATCGTGAGCGCGGCCTTCGCCGGCCTGGGCGGGGCCCTCTTCGCCTTCTCCGAGGAATACATCGCGCCCAACACCTTCACTTTCGAGCTCGCCGTGGCATTCCTCCTCGCGATCACGCTCGGGGGCCGCAGGACGCGCAGCGGTGCGCTCCTTGGGGCGGCGATCATCGTCGTGCTGCCGAACCTGCTCGCCGACGTGACGCTCTTCCGCATCCTCACCGCGGTGATCGCGGTCGGCGTGGGAGCCTATGCCACGTGGGCGGTGATGACCACGCGCACCACGATGCGCGAGATCGGCGTGCCGGTCGCGGTCCTGGCAGCGTTCACGGTGTTCGCATTCACGCTCAAGGACATCGGCGAGCACCGGCTCACGATCTTCGGCCTCATGATCCTCGGCGTCGTGTACTACCTGCCCGACGGCATCACGGGCTACTTCAAGTCGCTCGTCCGCCTCTGGAAGCCCGAATGGCTGCACGAGCATGCGGTCGTCACCGAGCGCGGCGACGAGGCGCACACCTGGAGCCACCCGGACCACAAGCCGCAGCTCGGCAAGCCGCTGATCCAGGCGCAAGGCGTGGTGATGCAGTTCGGCGGCCTCAAGGCCCTCAACAATGTCGACCTTGCGATCACCCAGGGCACCATTCACGGCCTCATCGGTCCCAACGGCTCGGGCAAGAGCACGATGATGAACGTGCTCACCGGCATCTACCGGCCGACCGCAGGCTCGGTCACCTTCGACGGCGAGAACATCGCGGGCCGTGCCCCGTCGCGCATCGCCCTTAACGGCATCGCGCGCACCTTCCAGAACGTGCAGCTCTTCGGCGAAATGACCTGCGTCGAGAACGTCCTCGTCGGCCTGCACCATACGTTCCGGTCGAACATCCTCGACGTGATCTTCGACACGCGCCGCTACCGCAACGAGGAGCACGAGGCGCGCATGCGCGCGGCGAGCCTGCTCTCCTTCGTCGGCCTCTCGGCGCTCACCAACGAGGAGGCGCGCAACCTGCCCTACGGCAGGATGCGGCTCCTCGAGATCGCGCGCGCCCTGGGCCTGAGCCCCAACCTGCTGCTGCTCGACGAGCCGGCAGCGGGCCTGCCCCCCTCGGAGCTGCCGGCGCTGGTGGACATGATCCGCAAGATCCGCGACCACAACATTTCCGTGATCCTCATCGAGCACCACATGGACGTGGTGATGAGCATCTGCGACCGCGTGTCGGTCCTCGACTTCGGCCAGAAGATCGCCGAGGGAACCGCGGCCGAGGTGCAGCGCGATCCGAAAGTCATCGAGGCATACCTGGGAGCGGGGGCCGCCGAGGAAACAGACGGCGGGCGTCTCGCCCCCGCCTAGGAGAAGCCATGCTGAAGATCGAAGGCCTGCATGCCGGATACGGAAGGACCGAAGTGCTGCACGGCATCTCGCTCGAGGTCCCGAAGGGCGCGCTCGTGTGCCTGATCGGTTCGAACGGCGCGGGCAAGACCACGACCATGCGGGCGATCTCGGGGATGATCAGGCCCAGCGCCGGCGCCGTGCTGCTCAACGGTGTGGACATCACCAACCTCGATTCGCACCGCATCGCGCGCCTGGGCCTCGCGCATTCTCCCGAGGGTCGGCGCGTCTTCCCGACACTCTCGGTGAAGGACAACCTCCTGCTCGGAGCCTTTCCCCGCTTCATCGGCGAAAGGCCCAAGGGTGACGTCAACGGCGACCTCGAGCGGGCGATGGAGCTTTTCCCGGTGCTCAGCCAACGGCGCACGCAGCTCGCGGGGACGCTCTCCGGGGGGGAGCAGCAGATGCTCGCGATGGCGCGCGCGGTGATGCTCAACCCCGAGATGATCCTCCTCGACGAGCCGTCGATGGGGCTCGCGCCGATCCTCGTCCAGGACGTGTTCGCGATCATCCGCCGCCTGAAGGAAAGGAACGTCACGATGCTGCTGGTCGAGCAGTTCGCCGCGGCGGCGCTGGAAGTCGCCGATTACGCGTACGTGCTGGAGAGCGGCAGCATCGCCCTGCACGGCAAGGCCGAGGCGGTGAAGAAGGATCCCGCGGTGCGCGAGGCCTACCTGGGCGCGCACTGAACCCAACCATCCGACAGGAAGCGATCCATGAGCACCGCAAAGGGCTACATCTACGCCGAGCTGGAAATCACCGACCAGGACTACTTCTACGACGAGTACATGCCGCGGGTGCACCCCGTGCTGCAGAAGTACCACGCGAAATTCCTGATCGCGGGAGGCAACCCCAAGGTGATCGAGGGTGACCGTGTCGTGAAGCGTGTGGTCTTCCTCGAGTTCGAGAGCCTCGCGCACGCAGAGGAGTTCTACTGGTCCAAGGATTACCAGGAGGTGATCGACTACCGCTTCAAGTCCGCCAAGACGCATCTCTACATCATGGAGGGGACGCCGCCGGGACAATCGGCCGAGAAAGCCGCCGCGGCGCAGCGCAGCCATGCCGACTGAAACCTACGATTTCATCGTCGTCGGCGCGGGCTCCGCGGGCTGCGTGCTCGCAAACCGCCTGACGAAGGACCCCTCCGTCCGGGTGCTCCTGCTCGAAGCGGGACCCGAGGACCGCAACATCTGGCTGAGGATCCCGGCGGGTGTGCCGAAGGTGGTCGGGCACCCGAAGCTCACCTGGGGCTACCTCTCCGACGAGGAGCCGGGTCTCGAAAACCGCCGCATCATATGGCCGCGCGGCAAGACCCTGGGCGGAAGCAGCTCGATCAACGGCCACGTCTACATGCGCGGCCAGCCGGCCGACTACGACGCGTGGCGCGACATGGGCAACGCCGGCTGGGGATGGAACGACATCCTGCCGTATTTCAAGCGTGGCGAGGCCCACTACCTCGGCCCGAGCGCGCTGCACGGCGGCGATGGGGAGCTGCACGTCTCGCCGCTCTACGAGCCGCATCCGGCCTCTGCGGCGTGGGTGGAAGCCGCGGTGCGCCACGGCATCCCGCGCACCGACGACTTCAACGGCCCCACCCAGGAAGGCGTGGGCTACCTGCAGTTCGCCTACAACAACGGCGAGCGCGATTCCACCTCCACCGCGTTCCTGAAGCCCGTGCGGCACCGGGCGAACCTCGTGGTGAAGGTGAACGCGCTGGCCGAGTCGATCCTGCTGGAGAAGGACCGGGCCGTCGGCGTGCGCTATTCAGTGGACGGGGCCGCGCAGGAGGCCCATGCGGGCGAGGTGATCCTGGCCGGCGGCGCGATCAATTCGCCGCAGCTCCTGATGCTCTCGGGCATCGGCCCGCGCGAGCAGCTCGAGCCGCTGAACATCACCGTGAAGCATGCGCTCCAGGGCGTGGGAAAGAACCTGCAGGACCACATCTACGCGCATTGCCTCGCCAGGGTCGAGCCTTCCTTCTCGATCAACAAGAAGATCGCGAGCAACTTGCGCATGATCCCGGACGTGCTGCGCTACATCGTCTCGCGCCGCGGGCTGCTCACCTCCGCCGCGGCCCAGGTGGGGCTCTTCACGCGCTCCACGCCCGACAAGCCCGGTCCCGACCTCCAAGTGCAGATGCGGCCCTTCAGCATGATCAGCTCGTCGGGCATGTACAAGGCGAACCCGGAGCCGATGCTGACGGCCTCCGTAACGCTGCTTCGGCCCTGCTCGATCGGCTCGGTCACGCTTCGCACGGCCAGTCCGAAGGACGCGCCGCGCATGGTGGCGAACTACCTCACCGACAAGCGCGACATCCCGCCGCTCATCGCCGGCATCCGCCTGATCCGATCGATCTTCAACGAGTCGCCCTTCCGCGAGCACTACGAGGGCGAGGCGATGCCCGGGGAGCAGTACCAGACCGACGAGGAGATGACGCGCTACCTGCACGCGAACGCGCAATCGATGTACCACCCCGTGGGCACCTGCAAGATGGGAAACGACGCGCACGCCGTGGTGGACGCGGAGCTCCGCGTGCACGGCCTTCGCGGCCTGCGCGTGGTCGATGCCTCGATCATGCCGCGCATTCCCTCCGGCAACACCAACGCGCCGACCATCATGATCGCGGAGAAGGCGTCGGACATGATCCTGGGGGGAGGCAGGCGCGTCGCGGCGCCCGCCACGGCAGGCCGCGGCGCAGTCGCAGGCGTCGGAACCACCGCGGACTGAAGGCCGGTTCGCCGGGGACAAACTAGGGACGCGAAGGCTCGCTGTAGTCCACGACGTATTTGCGCGCCGTCCTGCGGTCCAGCCCGGTGCGGGCCGCGACTTCGGCGTAAGTGCCGAGTTGACGATAGAGCATCGCGCAATAGCGGCCCAACAGATCCCTGGCGCTCAGTTGCCCGGCGCGTGCCAGGTCTGAAAACTCCTGCTCCCGGTTCACCGCCGCGCCGAGGTCGCTCGCGTAGCGCCCGGTGAGGAGGATGCGGCGCACGGCTTGTTCGAGCTCACGGACATTGCCCGGCCAGGCGTAATCGCGCGGCACGTCCCGGTGCAGGGCCTCTAGCGCAATCGACACCAACCCGGCCTGTTGCTCGCCCGCAATGCGCATCACGAGTACGCGCACCAGGGCTTCGAATTCGCTTGGACGTTCGGCGATGCGCTGGCGCAGCGTCGGCATGTGGATCACGTCCGAGCACAGCCGGTAGTAGAAGTCGTCGCGAAAGCGGCCCTCGGCGCGGAGCTCGGCCCACGGCCGATTGGTCGCGGCGATGACGCGCCCCGCGAAGCGCTGCGCCTCGTGGCTGCCCAAGGGGGTAAAAGTCCGGTCCTGCAGCACGCGCAGCAGCTTGATCTGGACCGGCGCGGACACCTCGCCGATCTCGTCGAGAAACAGCGCACCGTGCGCGTTGCAGCGCTCGAACACTCCGGCATGGTGGTCGATCGCGCCCGTGAACGAGCCCTTCTTGTGGCCGAA
>JANMYH010000270.1:0-2161 GCA_031381925.1 Burkholderiales bacterium
ATCGTCGCTCCGGTGATCTCGGAGAAGGCCACCCTGGTGGGCGAGATGCATCGCCAGGTCGTGTTCGAAGTGCTGCCCGATGCGACCAAGGCCGAGATCAAGGCCGCGGTCGAGCTGCTCTTCAAGGAGCAGAAGGTCGAGGTCGCCACGGTGAACGTGGTCAACGTCAAGGGCAAGGAAAAGCGCCACGGGCGCTTCATCGGCCGTCGCAAGGGCGTCAAGAAGGCGTACGTGAGCCTCAAGGGCGAAGGCGACATCAATTTCGTGGAAGGAGTCGCCTGATGGCTCTCGTCAAGACCAAACCCACCTCGGCCGGACGCCGGTCGATGGTGAAGGTCGTGAATGCCGACCTGCACAAGGGCGACCCCTACTATCCCCTGCTCGAGAAGCAGTCGAAACGGGCCGGCCGCAACTCGATGGGCAACATCACCACGCGCCACCAGGGCGGCGGGCACAAGCAGCACTACCGCATCGTCGATTTCCGTCGCGACAAGGACGGGATTCCCGCCAAGGTGGAGCGCCTCGAGTACGACCCGAACCGCAGCGCCAACATCGCGCTCCTGTGCTACGCCGATGGCGAGCGTCGCTACATGATCGCGCCGAAGGGGCTCACGGTCGGCCAGAAGATCGAGAGCGGGTCGGAGGCGCCGATCAAGTCGGGCAACGCGCTGCCGCTTCGCAACATTCCGGTCGGAACCACGGTGCATTGCGTGGAGATGCTTCCCGGCAAGGGCGCGCAGATCGCGCGCGCCGCGGGGGCCGGGGTCCAGCTCCTGGCGCGCGAAGGCGAATACGCGCAGCTGCGCATGCGCTCGGGCGAGATCCGCCGCGTGCACGTGAACTGCAAGGCGACGATCGGCGAGGTGGGCAACGAAGAGCACAACCTGCGCCAGATCGGCAAGGCCGGCGCCAATCGCTGGCGCGGCATTCGCCCGACGGTTCGCGGCGAGACGATGAACCCGGTGGACCACCCGCTCGGCGGGCGCACGCGGGGCAACCGTCACCCGGTTTCGCCGTGGGGTCAGCCCGCCAAGGGCAAGAAGACGCGGTCCAACAAGCGCACCCAGACGATGATCGTGCGCAGCCGCCACAAGAAGGCATAAGGGGCAGACATGTCACGTTCAATCAAGAAGGGCCCGTTCGTGGACGCTCACCTGTTGAAGAAGGTGGAAGCGGCACAGGCGGCCAAGGACAAGCGCCCGATCAAGACCTGGTCGCGGCGCTCCACGGTGCTGCCCGATTTCGTCGGGCTCACGATCGCGGTGCACAACGGCAAGCAGCACATCCCCGTCTACGTGTCCGAGAACATGGTCGGGCACAAGCTGGGCGAGTTCGCGCTGACGCGGACCTTCAAGGGCCATTCGGCCGACAAGAAGGTCTCGACGGGCACCCCGGCCCCGGCCCCGAAGAAGTGAGGACAACACGATGAATGTCGAAGCCAAACTCTACGGCGTACGCCTCTCGGCCCAGAAGGGCCGGCTGGTGGCCGACCTGGTTCGCGGCCAGCCGATCGCGGCCGCGCTCAACATCCTCAGCTTCACCCCGAAGAAGGGTGCGCGCATCATCAAGAAGGTCCTCGAAAGCGCGATCGCCAACGCCGAGCACAACAACGGCGCGGACATCGACGAGTTGAAGATCACCAAGATCTGCGTGGAAAAGGGTCCCGTGCTCAAGCGCTTCCAGGCGCGCGCCAAGGGCCGCGGAAACCGCATCGTCAAGCCCACCTGCCACGTGTTCCTCGCCGTCGGCGACGGGAAAAAGGACTAGCCATGGGTCAGAAGATCAATCCGGTCGGATTTCGCCTCTCGGTGAACCGCAACTGGGGCTCCAAGTGGTTCGCGAACACCAAGAATTTCCCGGGCATGCTTGCCGAGGACATCAAGGTGCGCGAGTACCTCAAGAAAAAGCTCTCCCACGCCGCGGTGGGCAAGGTCGTGATCGAGCGCCCCTCGAAGAACGCGCGCATCACCATCTACTCGGCGCGCCCGGGCGTGGTGATCGGCAAGAAGGGCGAGGACATCGAGGGCCTGCGCACCGCCCTGCAAAAGCTGATGGGCGTGCCGGTGCACGTCAACATCGAGGAGATCCGCAAGCCCGAGCTCGACGCGCAGCTGATCGCCGACTCGATCACCAGCCAGCTCGAGAAGCGCGTGATGTTCCG
>JANMYH010000272.1:0-2356 GCA_031381925.1 Burkholderiales bacterium
CTACCCGGCTGGGTTCCGCAGATGAAGGACATCCAGTCGGGTAGCTTCTGCGCGACAATCCCGGCCATCGACCCGAGCAACCTGAACGTGGCCTCCATCGCGATTGGCGACATGGCGGGCGTACAGACTGTCACGCGCAGGGTCACCAACGTGAGCGGCAGCACGGCGCCCTTCACGCCGAGCTTCACCGGCATGTCGGGAATCGACGTGGTAGTGACTCCGGCAGTGCTGAACCTCGCGCGCGGCGCGACCGGGGAGTTCTCGGTCAAGTTCACGCGCAATGGCGCTGCGGCGAACGCCTATGCCGGTGGCCAGCTCACCTGGACCAATGGCACGCAGAATGTACGCGTGCCGATGGTCGTACGTCCGGTCGCGCTGGCAGCCCCGGCGGCGGTGAGTGGCAACGGGGGCCCCATCAACTACAACGTGACCTTTGGCTTCTCTGGGCCGTTTTCGGCGAGCGCACGGGGCCTGATCCCGCCGGTGCCGACCTCCGGCACGGTGGCTGACGATCCCGACAATGGGTCCTGCAGTTTGACTGCGAAAAACGCGGTACTTGTTCCGGTCTCGATTCCGGCCGGCACGACCTATGCGCGCTTCGCGCTGTTCGACGCCGACGTCGCCCCCGGTTCGGATATCGATCTTTGCGTAGTGCGTGGCACCGCCGTCGTGGGTAGCAGCGGAAGTGGTACCTCCGCCGAAGAGGTCAACCTTGTCAACCCCCCCGCCGACAACTATACGGTTGTGGTGCACGGCTGGGGAGTAGCCGGGTCGAGCCCCTTCAAGCTGCACACGTGGATTCTTGGCAGCGCCGCCGCGGGCAACATGACGGTGACGGCCCCGGCGACCGCGACGATTGGCGCCACCGGGAACATCAACCTGACCTTCAGCGGACTGACGGCCGGCACGAAGTACCTGGGTTCGGTGGCCTACACCGGTGCCAGCAGCATGCCGACGACCATCGTTCGCGTCGACACGCCTTAACAGACGCAGGTTCTGCTTCAAGGGCACGGGGCTTCGGCCTCGTGCCCTTTTTCATTGGGCGGCGATGGCGATATCCGGAGGCCTGCCGGGGTGCCCCTAAGATAAAATCGCGGGACTCCCTGTCGAAGGCCCGAGGTTGATGGTTGGTCTGGCGGTCAGTGCTGACAACAAGAGCCGCCTCGAGAAGCTCGGCATCCGCACGAAGCTCGATCTCGCGCTGCACCTGCCCTTGCGCTACGAGGACGAGACCAAACTCACCAGGCTGTCCGACGTTCGTCCTGGGGAGCCCGCGCTCGTCGAGGCCGAAGTGGTCGAATCCAAGGTCCAGTTCCGGCCGCGCCGCACCCTCGTGGTCAAGCTCATCGACGGCGAGGACGAGCTCTGGGTGCGCTTCCTCAATTTCTATCCGAGCCAGCAGAAGCAATTCGAAGCGGGCAAGACCGTGCGCCTCTTCGGCGAGGTCCGCCCCGGGTTCTTCGGCGACGAGATGGTGCATCCCAAGTACCGCATCGTGCAGAAAGGCGCGCCGCTGTCGAAGTCGCTGACACCGGTCTATCCGACCACCGCGGGGCTTTCGCAGACGCTCCTGCGGGAGAAGATCGCCGACGCGCTCGACACGCTCGAGCTTGCAGACACCCTCGACGACAAGCGTCTGGCGAAGCTACGCCTCGGGGGCTTTCGCGAAAGCGTGCTGTTCCTGCACCGCCCGCCCCCGAAGGTGGACAAGACGAGCCTCGACGAGCGCACCCATCCGGCGTGGCGGCGGCTCAAGTTCGACGAGATCCTCGCCCAGCAACTCGCGATGCGCATCGCCTACCGCGAGCGGCGCGCCAAGGTGGCGCCGAAGCTGCCCGCCGCGCACACGCTCACCAATGCGCTGGTCAAGTCGCTGCCGTTCGCGCTCACACGCGCCCAGCGCCAGGCGCACGCCGCGATCTCCAAGGACCTCGCGGCGCCGCATCCGATGCGCCGCCTGCTGCAGGGCGACGTCGGCAGCGGCAAAACGCTGGTGGCCGCGCTCGCCGCGCTCCAGGCGATCGAGAACGGCTACCAGGCGACCCTCATGGCGCCCACCGAAATCCTCGCCGAGCAGCACTTCCTCAAGCTGGGTCATTGGCTCGAGCCCCTCGGGGTCAAGATGGCATGGCTCTCGGGTAGCCTCAAGGCGCGCGCGAAGAAGACCGCGCTCGAGGCGATCGCCGCGGGCGAGACGCAGCTTGCGATCGGCACGCACGCGCTCTTCCAGGACGACGTGAAGTTCGCAAGACTGGGGCTCGCGATCGTCGACGAGCAGCACCGCTTCGGCGTCGAGCAGCGGCTCGCCCTCGCCTCCAAGAGCGCGGTCGGCGAGCCGCACCAGCTGATGATGAGC
>JANMYH010000273.1:0-7197 GCA_031381925.1 Burkholderiales bacterium
GCCATCCGACTGCTTGAACTTGTAGACGTAGTTCACCGCCACGTTGGTGGCGAACGGCCCGCGATCGAGCCCGAGCGAGACGATACCCTTGAATCGCGGCAGCTCGTAGGTGCCCGCGAACTCGGTGAGCGGCTCCTCGGGGGCGAGCGGCTGCTTGTAGGAGATGAGGTACGAGCCGGTGAATGCCGCGGTCATGCGGCCCAGGTCGCCCGCCGTCCAGCGCAGGCGGGCATCCACGTCGATGCCCTTGGTCTCTACCGACGACAGGTTCTCGTACGGCACCGCGACGATCACCACCGGTCCCGGGGCCCCGCGCGCGATGTCGTCGGAGGTCTGGGGCCCGCGTGTCACGTACCGGGAGTAAAGCGCCTCGTTGTCGAGGATGAACTGGAAGTCGCGCGAGGAAATCAGGTCTTTCTGCTTCACGAAGTAGTAGTCGATGCCGACGCTCGCGAAGCGCGCCGGCTCCCACACGAAGCCCGCGGTCCAGCTGTCGGACTTCTCCGGTTTCAGGTCCGGGTTCGCCGAAAACGATCCCGGCAGCGACACGGTCCCGCAATACACCGGGTTGATCGCGCAGCGCGTCGTGTCCTGCAGGTTCTGGAAGAAGAACGCGCTCGACTCGCCGCTTTCCGGGATCGAGGGCGCGCGGAATCCCTTCGCGTAAGTCGCGCGCACCAGCAGCGTCGGATCCACATTCCAGCGCAGCCCGACCTTCGGCGTCGAAGAACGGCCGTAATCGCTGTAGCGGTCGGTGCGAGCGGCGAGCTGCAACTCGACGTTCTTCAACGCCGGAATGCTGAATTCCACGAAACCCGAGCTGATGTCGCGCTTTCCCTTCGCCTGCGTGCTCCCGCGCCCGAGGACGTCACCCGTGGTGAGCACCGGGTCGGAGAAATCGTCGTAGTCCTCCTTGCGGAACTCGACACCCGCCGCCATCGCCAGCGGGCCGGTGCGAAGTTGGGCGAGCTCGCCTCTCACCTTCGCATCGACGAACGAGAGCTTGGAATCGCCAAAGCGCGAGTAATTGACCCGGATTCGGTCATAGACGGCGGCTGTGTTGGCGGCGTTGTTCACGAAGTTGTACGAGTTGTCGGCGATGGCCGCAAGCAGGCCGGAGATGCGGATGTTGTTGCGGTCCTTCTGCTCCGACTCGCTGCGCGTGTATCCGGCCGCGGCTTCCCAGCTCCAGTCGCGCCACGATCCGTTCACGCCCGCCACGAATCGGGTCGCGTCGGTCGTGTTGATGATCTGGCGCGGACCCACGTCGGAGAAGCGGTAGCGAACCTCGATCGGGACGTTGAACGGGTTCGAGTTGTGGCCCACCGGGAGGATTGCCTGGATGGTGCGCGCAACCCCCGGGCCGATCTGGGCGCTGGGCGTCGTGAAGGGCTGGACCTGGGTGAAGGTCTCGTTGGAATTGAAGGCGAACTCGGCGAACGCGGTGAGCGCACGCGTGATTTCGAGCGTGCCGCGGCCGAAGATCCCGCCGCGCTGGGTTTCCGGAACCCCGACCAGGTAGACGTTGATGTCCTCGGTGCAGTTGTTGTTGCCCGCGAAGAAGAGGATTCGCTCGGCGGGACAGTTGGCGAAAGGCTGGCGCGTGGCGGTCCCGAAGGGTGCAGTGCCCGGCCGGCGGAGGTAGGTGCCGGGGTTGCTCACCGTCGAGGGCGGCAGGTTCTCCCCTCCAGGGAAGCGGCGATAGTCCCCCGAGGATGTGTTGGGCCGGTCCCGCGCCCAGATCGCCTCGCGGTTGAAGTATTCGGCGGTCAGCATGAAGTTGTAGCGATCCGTGCCCGGCTTGCCGATTCCTGCGGCACCGCTCACGTGGACCTCCTGGCCGTCGTAACGCGACGTCGATCCTCCCGCGAGCGTGACTTCCGCCCCGGTGAAGTCCTTCCTCAGGATCACGTTCACGACACCGGCGATCGCATCCGATCCGTAGATCGCCGAGGCGCCGTCCTTCAGGATCTCGATGCGCTCGATGGCGGCCAGCGGGATGCTGTTGAGGTCGACGAAGCTGTCCTGCAGGTTCTGCGCGAAGCTGTAGACCGCCATGCGCCGGCCGTTGATCAGCGTGAGCGTGGATTTCTGGCCGAGCCCGCGCAAGGAAACGCCGGAGGATCCGCGCGCGAAGCTGCCCGTAAAGGTTTCGTCGTACGAGGCCGCGGTGTTCGCGGGAAGGTTTCGCAGGACTTCCGACAGGGTGTTCACCCCGGTCTTCTCGATCTCCTCGCGGGTGATCACCTGGACCGGGGCCGGGCCTTCCGCGTCGACTCTCTTGATATTCGAGCCCGTGACCTCGATCTTCTCCACCTTCTGGGCGGTTTGCGCGGCGCCGGGAAGCGCGACCTGTGCCAACGCCGCGCCGATCGCGGCGGCAAGTCCCTGACGAAGCCGATTCATGGTGTCCGATCCCCGAGTTTGTGGCGAAATCGCAAGCCGATTTCCCTCGGGCCGATGCTACGGAAGCGCATAATTCGGTCTGTAGCGTTTTGTCCCGGAATGTTGTGACGGGTCACGGGGCATGGCGCGCTGCCGGAGAGCCAACCCGAGGCGAGTCGCGCGGATCCATCGGTCGCGCTTCCGGGGTGAATCGTGCTAAAATTTCACGGTTCTGGAGATGGGATGGGCGGCAGCGCCCATTTTTTGTTTGTGGAGCCGCTTTTTTGAGTGCTACTCGGGTTCTGGAGCGCGAAAGCTGGCTGCGGGACACCCTGGGGGGCCTGGGCTACGAGCTGGTGGACCTCGAGTCGTCCCGCGGCGGGCTCTTGAGGATTTTCATCGATTCCCCGAGCGGGATCACGGTCGAGGATTGCGCTCGGGTGAGCAACCATCTCACCCGGGCATTTGTTGTCGAAGGAATCGAATACGAGCGCCTCGAGGTGTCCTCCCCGGGGCTGGACCGGCCGCTGAAGCGTGCGGAGGATTACACGCGATTCGCGGGGCAGAAGGCGAGCCTGAGGCTCAAGCTGCCGCGCGAAGGGCGGCGGCGTTTCGAAGGGGTGGTGGTAGGCGTCGAGGAGGGGGCGGTGGTCCTCGAGGTCGACGGGGAACGACAGTCGTTCGCGCTGGGTGACATCGACCGCGCGCGGCTCGTTCCGGACGTGTGAGGGTTTCGGGAGCCATAGGAATCATGAGTCGGGACATTCTGCTTCTGGTTGATGCGCTGGCGCGCGAGAAAAACGTCGCGAAGGATACTGTGTTCCTCGCGCTGGAGATGGCGCTCGCCTCGGCGACCAAGAAGCGCTTCAAGGACGAGGTCGACGTGCGCGTGGAGATCGACCGCGAGACGGGCGACTATTCGGCCTTCCGCCGCTGGACGGTCGTGCCCGACGAGGAGCACGAGGAGCCGGCGCACCAGCTCGCCATCACCGACGCCGTCGCCGAAAACGCCGAGGCGCAGCTGGGCGACGTGATCGAGGAGCCGCTCGAGGCCGAGACGTTCGGGCGCATCGGCGCGCAGGCCGCCAAGCAGGTGATCCTGCAGAAGATCCGCGACGCCGAGCGCGAGCAGATCCTGAACGACTTCCTCGACCGGGGCGAATCGCTCGTCACCGGTACCGTGAAGCGCGCCGAGCGCGGCAACCTGATCGTCGAGTCGGGCCGCGTGGAGGCCCTTTTGCCGCGCGACCAGCTGATCGCGAAGGAAAACCTGCGCGTGGGCGACCGTGTTCGCGCCTACATCGCCAAGATCGACCGCGCCGCGCGCGGCCCGCAGCTGATCCTGTCGCGCATCGCTCCCGATTTCCTCATGAAGCTCTTCGAGCTCGAAGTGCCGGAAATCGAAGAGGGCCTCCTCGAGATCAAGGCGGCCGCCCGCGATCCCGGGCTTCGCGCCAAGATCGCCGTCAAGTCCAATGATCCGCGCATCGATCCCGTCGGCACCTGCGTCGGCATGCGTGGCTCGCGCGTGCAGGCAGTGACCCAGGAGCTGGCCGGCGAACGCGTCGACATCATCCTGTGGTCGCCCGAGCCGGCCCAGTTCGTGATCAACGCGCTCGCCCCCGCCGACGTGAGCTCGATCGTCGTGGACGAAGAGCGCCATTCCATGGACGTGGTCGTCGCCGAGGACCAGCTCGCGCTCGCCATCGGCAAGGGCGGCCAGAACGTGCGCCTCGCCTCCGAGCTCACCGGCTGGCAGCTCAACATCATGACCACCGAGGAGCGCGAGGAGAAGAGCGAGCTCGAGACGAGCGTGGTGCGTGCGCTTTTCATGGAGAAGCTCGACGTCGACGAGGAGGTTGCCGAGATCCTGGTGAAGGAGGGCTTCACCTCGCTCGACGAGGTGGCCTACGTCCCCATCAATGAAATGCTTGAGATCGAGGACTTCGACGAGGAAACCGTGAACGAGCTGCGCAGGCGGGCGCGCAATTCACTCCTCACCGAAGCCATCAAGAGCGAGGAAACTGTAGAGCACGCCGCCGAGGACCTGCAGGGCATGGAGGGCATGGACAACCAGACCGCCCGGGTGCTGGCCGCCAAGGGAATCACCACCATGGACGCCCTCGCCGACCTCGCGACCGACGAGCTTACCGAGATGACCGGCATGGATGCCGAGCGCGCCAACCGGCTGATCATGACGGCGCGTGAACCCTGGTTCAAGGAGCAGCCGCAGGCCTCATAGGCGCGGTTGGGAGAATAGTCAGCAAATGGCCAAATCGAACGTCACCCAATTCGCCGAGGAGCTCAAGCTCCCGGTCACGCTCCTGATCGAGCAGCTCCAGGCCGCGGGCGTCAAGAAAAAGGCCGGGGATGACGCCATCACCGAGCAGGACAAGACGCGCCTGCTCGACTACCTGCGCGAGATGCACGGCAACAAGGAGGAGAAGAAGAAGATCACCCTCACGCGCAAGCAGACCACCGAGATCAAGAAGGCCGACGCCACCGGCAAGGCCCGCACCATCCAGGTTGAGGTCCGCAAGAAGCGCACGTTCGTGAAGGTGGACAAGCCCGCCGAGGTGGCCCCCGAGCCGGCCAAGCCGGTTGCGCCGCCCGCGCCGATCATCAACGAGGTCGAAGCCAGGAAGCGCGAGGCCGAGGCCCGTCGCCAGGCCGAGCTCGCCTCGCGCCAGGCCGCGGAAGCGGAAACCAAGGCGAAGCGCGTCATCAAGAAGAAGGCTGACGACGCCGCCGAGGCCGCGCCCCCGCCCCTGGTTGCAGCCCCCGAAGCCGAGCCCGGCAAGAAGAAGCGCGTCATCCGCAAGAAGGGCGAAGAGATCGCTACCGAGGCCGAGGCCCCGGTGCTGGTCGAGGTCAAGGCCGACGCGCCCAAGGCCGATGCGCCCGCGGGCGCGGCGCCCGCCGCTGCGGCCCCCGAAGGCACGTTGCATCGACCCGTCCTCAAGCCCGGTGAAAAGGACGCGAAGGCCGACAAGAAAGGCCCCAAGCGCGCTGCGCGGCCGGCCTCCGCATGGGTCGACGACCAGGCTCGCCGCCGCGGCATCAAGACGCGGGGCGATGCATCCGGCGGACGCGACGGCTGGCGCTCGCGCGGCGGCGCTCGCCACCGCGACGAGGAGGGTGGCACCTCATTCGCCGCCCCCTCGGAGCCCAAGGTGCTCGAGGTGCCGATTCCCGAGACCATCACCGTCGGGGATCTTGCCCACAAGATGAGCGTGAAGGCGGCCGAAGTCATCAAGGTCATGATGAAAATGGGCACCATGGCCACCATCAATCAGGTCCTCGACCAGGACACCGCGATGATCGTGGTCTCCGAGATGGGCCACACGCCCAAGCTCGCCAAGCTCGATGACCCGGAGTCGTTCCTGGTCGAGAGCGCGGCCAACGACGCGGCGAACCTCGAGACGCGCCCGCCGGTCGTCACGGTCATGGGGCACGTCGACCACGGCAAGACGTCGCTGCTCGACGCGATTCGCAAGGCACGGGTCGCGGTTGGCGAGGCCGGCGGCATCACCCAGCATATCGGCGCGTACCACGTGGAGACCCCTCGTGGCGTCATCACGTTCCTGGATACCCCGGGCCACGAGGCCTTCACGGCGATGCGCGCGCGCGGCAGCCAGGTCACCGACATCGTGGTCCTGGTGGTGGCGGCCGACGACGGCGTGATGCCGCAGACGATCGAAGCCATCCACCACGCCAAGGCGGCCAACGTGCCGGTGGTCGTGGCGGTGAACAAGATCGACAAGCCGGAGGCGAACCCGAAGCGGATCAAGCAGGAGTTGCTCACCCACGAGGTGGTCGCCGAGGAATTCGGGGGCGATGTCCAGTTCGTCGAGGTGTCCGCGAAGACCGGCCAGGGAATCGACCGTCTGCTCGAGTCGCTCCAGCTCCAGTCCGAAGTCCTCGAGCTGAAGGCGCCGGTGAATGCCCCCGCCAGGGGCGTGGTGATCGAATCGAGACTGGACAAGGGCCGGGGCCCGGTGGCCACGGTGCTGGTGATGTCCGGGACGCTGCGCAAGGGCGACGTGGTGCTCGCGGGCGCGGTCTTCGGACGGGTGCGAGCGATGAACGACGAGAACGGCAAGGCGATCAGCGAGGCGGGGCCGGCGATCCCGGTCGAGATCCAGGGCCTGCAGGACGTGGCGCGCGCGGGCGACGACATCATGACGCTCACCGACGAGCGCAAGGCGCGCGAGATCGCCCTCTTCCGCCAGGGCAAGTATCGCGACGTGAAGCTCGCCAAGCAGCAGGCCGCGAAGCTCGAGAACATGTTCGAGCAAATGGGCGAAGGCGAGAAGAAAATGCTGCAGCTTATCATCAAGGCCGACGTGCAAGGATCATATGAAGGCTTGTCGCACGCGTTGGCGAAATTGTCGACCGACGAGGTCAAGGTCAACATCGTGCATGCCGCGATCGGCGGCATTACGGAATCCGACATTAACCTTGCATTGGCTTCCAAGGCGGTGGTGATCGGCTTTAACGTGCGCGCCGACGCGGCCGCGCGCAAGCTTGCCGAGAGCAGCGGTGTCGACATTCGCTACTACAACATCATTTACGAAGCGGTCGATGAGATCAAGGCGGCGATGACCGGGTTGCTGTCGCCGGAACGTAAGGAAAGCGTGCTCGGCACTATCGAAGTGCGCGAAATTTTCAAGATATCGAAAATCGGTACGGTGGCGGGATGCTTTGTCACAGACGGCCTCGCGCGGCGCAATGCCAAGGTGCGGCTGCTGCGCGACAACGTGGTGATACACGATGGCGAGTTCGAGTCGCTCAAGCGCTTCAAGGACGATG
>JANMYH010000277.1:0-10896 GCA_031381925.1 Burkholderiales bacterium
CCGAGCTCCTCGAGAAGATCAAGGCTCTCGGCTGAGGATCCATGGCGAGACGCACCGGCCTTCGAGAGTTCCAGCTTGCCGTCGCGGAACGCCTGCGCACGGCGGGCACGCATGCGGCGCTCGCCTCGAAGCTCGGATTCCAGGTCGGCCGCGACAACTGGTTCGTGGCACTGCACCAGGTGAGCGAGGTGATTCCGGTGCCGCCCTTGGTCGGCGTGCCGCTCACGCACTCGTGGTTCCGCGGCGTGGCCAACGTTCGCGGCAACCTGTACAGCATGGTCGATTTTTCGGCGTTCCAGGGCGGCGACCCGATACCCGCGGGGATGGAGCGCCGCGTGATCCTCGTCTCCGAACGGCTGGTGGGCGGTGCGGGGTTGCTGGTGTCGCGCATGATGGGACTGCGCAACCCGGAGCAGTTCAGCGCCGCGGCGAAGCCCGCCGAGGCGCCCACATGGGTGGGAGGCGCGTTCACCGATTCGGGCGGAACGCGGTGGCTGGAGCTCGACCTGCCCGCGCTCGTGCGCGAGCAGCGATTCCTCGAAGTCGGTGCCTAGGAGAGGCTCAATGGCGAAAGCACACGCGGTGAAACCCAAGTCCTCTTTCGGGGATTTCTTCAGGCGATTGTCGTCCTCGAAGGACAAGCCCGCCGCGCGGCCCGCCTCGGGGCAAGCCTCGACGATGACCAACCTGCCGGCGCAGGGCTCGGGCGCGAACCGCGCGGGAGCTTCCAAGGCCCGGGGTTCCGCGAAGGCCGACGCGGGCGCCGAGCGCGGGTCGCTCGCGGGCCTGCGCCTGCCTTTCATCGGCTCGAAGCCGGTGACCACGCAGATGCAGGTGCTCGGGATCGCCGCCGCACTGCTGCTCGCGTTGGTGGCGCTGCTGGTGTTCGAGGACACGACGCTGCGCACGCGCAACGCCACCTACGTGACGATCACCTCGCAGATGCAGTTCCACACCCAGCGCCTGGCGAAGGCGGCCGGTGTCGCGGCGCGTGGCCAGCAGTCGGCCTTCCCGCAGGTGCAGGACAGCCGCGACGAGTTCGCGAACTACCTCAAGATCCTGCAGCAGGGCGGCTACGCCTTCGGCGTGGACGTGCCTGAAGCGGCCTCCAACGCCGAGCTGAGGAGCCGGCTCGAGGACCTGGCGAAGCGCTGGCCCGAGAGCGCGAATGCGGCGGGCTCGATCCTGTCGGCGCAGAAGGACCTGGTGGCGCTTGCGCAAAACGTCGCCCAGATCCGCGTGGGCTCGGAGGAGATGGCGACCCTCTCCACGGAACTCACCAGCCTCATGTCGCAGTCGGGCTCGCCCCCCGGGCAGGTGCTGCGCGCGAATCGCCTCACTGTCCTTTCCGAGCGCCTCGGACGCGGCTCGGCGGAGATCCTCGGCTCCGAGGTGATCGATCCCGAGGTGCCGTTCCTCATCGGCAAGGACACCAACGACATGCGCGAGCTGATCCGCTCGCTCGAGTCGGGCGGCGAGGCGCTCGGCATCCTGCAGCTACGCGATGGCGAGGCACGCGCCAAGCTCGCCGAGCTGAAGAAGCAGTTCGCCGACTTCGAGAAGAACGTGGGCCCGATCCTGCGCGAGCTGCAGAAGCTGGTGACCGCGCGGCAGGCAGGAGCGAAGCTGGTCTCGGCGAGCGAGCAGCTGCAATCCGCGGTGGGTCGCCTGCAGGAAGCGATCCAGTCCGAAAGGCCGGTCGCCACCCTGATCGCTGCCGCGGTCCTCGGCGTGCTGCTGGTCATCGTGCTGCTGCTGATGGCGCTGGTGTTCCTCGCGGACACGCGGCGCGGCGCAGCACAGGCCGAAAGCGAGAACAAGCGCAACCAGGAGGCGATCCTGCGGCTGCTGAACGAGATGGGAGACCTCGCCGACGGCGACCTGACCGTGCGCGCCCAGGTGACCGAGGACATCACCGGCGCGATCGCCGACTCGATGAACTACACCATCGACGAGCTGCGCACCCTGGTGGCGGGCGTCAACAACGCGGCCATCCAGGTGACCCAGAAGACCGCGCACGCGCAGTCGATCTCGGCGGAGCTGCTCGGCGCCGCCGAGCGCCAGTCGAAGGAGATCGAGGAAACCACCGCGCAGGTGCTGCAGGTTTCGCGCTCGATTTCGGAAGTGTCCTCCACGGCGGAAGAAGGCGCGCGCGTGGCCCAGCGCTCGCTGGCCGCCTCCGACAAGGGGCGGCTGGCGGTGCAGAACTCGATCTCGGGCATGAACGACATCCGCGAGCAGATCCAGGAGACCTCGAAGCGGATCAAGCGCCTGGGCGAGAGCTCGCAGGAGATCGGCGAGATCGTGGAGCTGATCTCGGACATCACCGAGCAGACCAACGTGCTTGCGTTGAACGCCGCGATCCAGGCCGCATCGGCGGGCGAAGCGGGACGCGGCTTCTCGGTGGTCGCCGAGGAGGTCCAGCGCCTTGCCGAACGCTCGGGGGAGGCGACCAAGCAGATCGGCGCGATCGTGAAGACCATTCAGGCGGACACCCAGGACGCGGTGGCGGCCATGGAGAAGTCGACCACGGGCGTGGTGGAAGGCGCGAAGCTGTCGGATGCCGCCGGCCAGGCGCTCTCCGAGATCGACTTCGTGACCAAGAACCTGGCGCAGCTGATCCAGACGATCTCGCAGGCCACGCAGACGCAGGCGAACGCGACCAACAAGGTGGCGCAGAACATGCAGGACATCCTGGAGATCACGCGCCAGACGACGCGCGGCACGCAGCAGGCGGCGGGCTCGATCCGCGACCTGGCCGCGGTGGCGCAGGAGCTCAAGAGCTCCGTATCCGGTTTCAAGCTGTAAGGGCGAAGGCACACCGCGCGAGACACGAGAACCGACATGGCCGCGAATCCCGCTTCTGATTTCGACCTCGGCCCGCTCACCGGGGTCAAGACCGAGATCGACCACTCGCTCAGCCAGGCGCGCGAGAACCTCGACAAGCTCGCGGCCGCGCCCGACGAGCGCTCGCCGTGCAAGTACATCCTCACGCACCTGCACCAGGCCACGGGCGCGCTTGCGATGGTGGGGCTGGCCGCCGCCACGCGCTTCAACGAGGAGCTGGAAAAGCTGGTCGCCTTCATCGAGGGCGAGGATGCGTCGCGCCTTCCTGCCGATGTCGCCGCCGCGAAGAAGGCCATCGCCGCGCTCTCGGCCTACCTCGACACGCTCCTCGCGGGGCACGCCGACCACCCGATGCGCCTCCTTGCGCCGTACCTCGAGCTCAACCGGGCACGCGGAGCCTCCGACGCGAACGAGGGCGACCTCTTCTTCCCCAACCTCGCGGCTGCCCTCGCCCCCGGCGTCCCGCAGCCGGCGCTCGATGATGCGGTGCTTGCCAAGGCGCTCGCCCACCAGCGCTCGCAATACCAGCAGGGCCTGCTGAAGATGCTGAAGGGAGGCGACAACGCCGAGGCGTTGCGCCAGATGCATGCGGCGATCGGCGCCATCGAGTCGCTTGAGGCGGCCACGCCCAACCGCCCCTTCTGGACCGCGGCCACCGCTTTCTTCGACGCCCTGGTGTTCGGCGGGCTCGACGTCGGCCCCGCGAGCAAGCCGCTGTTCGCGAAGGTCGACCAGCAGATCAAGCAGCTGATCGACGGCGCGGCGAAGGTCGCCGAGCGCCTGTTCCGCGATCTCCTGCTCGCCGTCGCGCGCGCCGGCGCGGTGTCCGACCGCGTGACGATGTTGAAGGAGGTCTACGGCCTCGAGCAGCTGGTCGCGATCCCCGACACCGTGCGGGGCAGCGACGACGAGGGCCTCGCCGCGCTGGTGCGCGAGCTGCGCGAGCTCACCGCGCACCAGAAGGACACCTGGCTCAAGTACACCTCCGGCAACCGCGCCGCTCTCGAGCCCTTCGGCAAGCAGGCGCTGGTGCTTGCGGACCGGTCGGGAAAGCTTCCGAATCGCGAGGTCCAGACGGTCCTCGTGCGCCTCGCCGACGTAGCGCCGGCACTGAAGGCGCGCGCGATCCCCCCCTCGGAAGCGCAGTCGCTCGAGGTCGCCACGGCGCTGCTGTTCCTCGAGTCGGCGCTCGAGAACTATTTCAAGCTGGGCGGCGATTTCGCACGCCAGGTGAAGACGGTCACCGAGCGCCTGAAGAGCGCGATGGCGGGCGAGGCGCTGCCGCCGATGGACCAGATCGAGGGGGGCCTCCTCGACGAGATGACGCGCCGCGCGCAGGAAAAGCTGTTGCTGTTCCAGGTGGGCCAGGAAGTCCAGGTGAACCTCCAGAACATCGAGCAGGTCCTCGACGGCTACTTCCGGGACAGCGCGCGGCGCGACGAGCTCGGGGCGCTCGCCGCCCAGTTCGCGCAGGTGCAGGGCGCGCTCATGATCATGGAGCTGGGCGAAGCCGCGGGGCTCAATGCCGCCGTCATGGCGCGCGTACAGCAGTTTGCCGAGGGCTCGCTCGACGGCGCCGGAGACGCTGCCGAGAGGGTCGCCGACGGCTTGTCCGCCCTCGGCCTCTACATCACCGCGCTGCAGCAGGGATCCGCGCACGCCGCCGACGTGCTCACCCCCGCCCTGCGGCGCTTCGGGCTTGCCCGCGCCGATCTCGAGCCCGAGGCGCGGCGCACCGGCACCGTCTCGCCGCTCGACATCGACGTGCACAAGCAGAAGGTCCAGGCCCTCTACGAGGACTGGAAGGAGGCGCCCGGCGAGGACGCCCGCGTCAAGCTCGAGCGCGCCGTGGGCAACCTGCAGCGCGATGCGGCGGTGGTCGCGGACTCCGCGGTGGCGCAGCAGACCGAGGCGGCGCTCCAGGTCATCAAGGAGGGATCCGCCCCCGACGAGACCGGCATCTTCCGCGCGATCCAGGGCCTCGCTCCCGACAAGGCGCCCGATGTGCCCGCGGCGCAGGTAGTCCAGCTCGTCGATGCGCCCGGCGCCGAAGTCGACCGCGAGCTGCTCGAGATTTTCCTGGAGGAAGCGGCCGAGGTGGTCGCCACGATCGTCGCGAGCCTCGAGGCGAGCCGCGCCTCGCCGCACGACCGCGAGGCGCTCACCGTCATCCGCCGCGGTTTCCACACCCTCAAGGGCAGCGGGCGCATGGTGGGACTCGACGAGCTGGGCGAGGTCGCCTGGCAGTGCGAGCAGGTGCTGAACAAATGGCTGAAGGACGAGAAGCCTGCGGCCCCCGAGCTCATCGGCTTCATCGACAATGCCCAGGCGGCGTTCGCGCGCTGGGTGCGCGAGTTGAAGGACGGCGGGGCGGCGCGCATCGAGGGCGCAGAGATCACGCAGCGCGCCGACGCCCTGAAGAGCGAGGCGCCGGCGTCGGTCGCCCTCGACGAAAGGCCCGCCGCCGAGTCCGCACCCGTCGCGATGGAGCACGCTCCCGCGGAGCCGGCCTTCGAGCTCGAGGAGGTCGAGCCGCCGCGCGAGGAGAGCATGGCCGTCGAGGCGGTCGTGCACGAGGAAGCCCCGGCCGGATTCGCAGAGCCCGCCACGGCTGCGATCGAGGAAGCCCCCGTCGAGCCGTTCATGCAGTCGATCGACGAGGCGGTCGAGCTGCAGCCTGTCTTTGCGGACGAGCCGGTCGCCGCACCTGCACCCGCCCCCGTTGCCGAGGACGACACCGCGCGCCGCGAGCCTGCAGCGGTCGAGCCCGCCTTCGAATTCCGCGATGCGCCCGTGGGCGCGTTCGAGCCGGCAAGCCCCGCGCCGGCCGAGCCCGAGGTCGCCATCGGCAACGTGAGTCTCGCGCCGGCGTTCTTCGCGATCTACGTGACCGAGGCCGAGCAGCACGTCGCTTCGATGGACGAGGAGATGGCGCGCATCGAGGCCGATCCGATGGTGCCCGTGAGCGCCGATTTCATGCGCGCCGCCCACACGCTCGCATCGAACTCGCGCACCACGGGGTTCGAGGCGCTGGCCGACGTCGCCTCCGCCCTCGAGAAATGGCTGGCCGATGCGATGGACCTGCCGCCCGAATTCAATGCCCACCGCCTCGCTGCCACGCGGGCCGCCGTGGGGGCGGTGACCGCGATGGTCGAGTCGATCCGCGGGCGCGCGATGCCTTACCCGCGCGATGACGTCGTGGCGCAGCTCGCGCAACTGCGCGAGGGACTGCGCGCCGCGCGGGCGACGGGCGAGGGCACGCACATCAAGATGCCGGGCCTGGTGCGCGAGGCGATCGAGCCCGTTGAAGTGCCGCCGCCTCCCGCGCCGGTGGCCCCGGAGGCGGCGCTGCCGACCCGATCGATCGATCCCGTCGAGCTGCCGATCGCGAAGCTCCCCGAAGTGCCCGCCCCGGAAGCCGTACCCGCGGCCCAGTTCGAGGCCGGCAAGGACCAGCGCAAGATCAAGGACGACGTCGACCGCGACCTGCTGCCGGTCTTCATCGACGAGGCACGCGAGATCATCCCGGCGGTGGCCGAGGCGGTGCGCCGCTGGCGGCTCGCGCCCTCCGACCATGCGCCTGCCGCGGAGCTTCAGCGCCACCTTCACACGCTGAAGGGAAGCGCCCGGATGACCGGCCTCATGCGCCTGGGCGAGCTCGCCCACGTGCTCGAGGAGCGCGTCAACGCGCTCGACGCGGCCGCGGTGCCGCAGCCCACGCTCTTCGACGAGCTCGAGGAGCGCGTCGACCGGTTCTCGCTGTCGCTCGAGCGGCTGTCGCGCGGCGAGGACATCCTCGAGGCCGAGCGGATCGAGGTCCCGGTCGCCGCGATCTTCGAGCACCAGAAGGACAAGCCCGCGGCGCTGGCGGTGATCGCGGCCGCCGCGCAGGAGCGCTCCGAGCGCGAGGCACTTCCTCCCGAGCTGCGGGAAGCGCGCACCGCGCTCTTGCGCGTGAACGCGGAGATGATCGACCGCTTCGTGAACGAGGCGGGGGAGCTGTCGATCGCGCGCTCGCGCATCGAAGGCGAGATGGTGGCGTTCAAGCGCGCCATGGTCGACCTGACGGAGAACATCGCGCGCATGCGAGCGCAGCTGCGCGAAGTCGAGATGGCCTCGGAATCGCAGATGCAGAGCTCGCTCAAGCTGAAGGAGGAGCTGGGCGAGACCTTCGACCCGCTCGAGCTCGACCGCTTCTCGCGCATGCAGGAGCTCACGCGCTTCCTGGCGGAGTCCCTGGGCGACGTGATCACGCTGCACCAGGGGCTGCAGAAGAACATCGACGAGACCGAGCTCGCGATCCACGCGCAGGCGCGCCTGAACCGCGACCTGCAGCAGGGCCTCATGAGCGTTCGCCTGGTGCCGCTCGGCAACCTCGCCGACCGCTTCTATCGCATCGTGCGCCAGACCGCCAAGGAGCTCGACAAGAAGGCGAACCTGGAGCTCAAGGGCACCCGCACGGAACTGGATCGGTCGGTCCTCGAGAAAATCACGGCGCCCTTCGAGCACCTGCTGCGCAACGCGATCGCGCACGGGCTGGAGAGGCCCGCGGAGCGCACCCGCGCCGGCAAGCCCGAGATCGGCGAGATCTCGATCGAGGCGGTGCAGCGCGGCAACGAGGTGGTGCTCACCGTCTCCGACGACGGCGCGGGCCTGAACTTCCCGCGCATCCGCCAGAAGGCCGTCGAGTCGGGGCTGCTCGCACCCGACGTGGAGCTGCCCGAACCGCAGCTCGCGCAGTTCATCTTCATGTCCGGTTTCTCCACCGCGACCGAGGTGAGCGAGGTCGCGGGCCGCGGCGTCGGCATGGACGTGGTCAAGAACGAGATCACCTCGCTCGGCGGACGGGTGGAGATTTCCTCGGCCGCGGGGCGCGGCACCACGTTCACGATCTCGCTGCCGCTCACCCTGGCGGTCACGCAGGCGGTGATGCTGCGCGCGGGCCCCACGGTCTACGCCGTCCCGTCGGTGATGATCGAGCAGGTTCAGGAGTACAAGGCCCAGCCCTATGCCGAGGTCGCCGCCAAGGGCGAGGTGGATTGGAAGTCCAACCGCTACCCGCTGCGCTCGCTCCTGCCGTTGCTGGGCGAGATCGACACGCCGACGCCGCTGCGCCAGATCCCGGTGCTGCTGCTGAAGAGCGGGGTGCAGCGCGCCGCGATCCGCGTCGACGAGATCATCGGCAACCGCGAGGTGGTGGTGAAGACCATCGGCCCGCAGCTGTCGCGGCTGGCGGGCATCGCGGGGGCCACGGTGCTCGGCAGCGGCCAGGTAGTGCTGATCCTGAACCCGGTACAGCTGGTGCACCGCGACCAGCCGGCCTTCGATGCGCAACGGCCGGCGCGGCCCGCGCTCGAAAGCGCGCTGGTGGCCGAGGCGAAGTCGGGGGCGCACCTGGTGATGGTGGTGGACGACTCGCTCACGGTGCGCAAGATCACGAGCCGCATGCTCACGCGCGAGGGCTTTGAAGTGGCCACGGCCAAGGATGGCGTGGATGCGCTGCAGCAGCTGCAGGACCTCAAGCCCGACTGCATCCTCCTCGACGTCGAGATGCCACGGATGGACGGCTTCGAGTTCGCGCGCAACCTGCGCGCCGACGCGGGCACGCGCGCGATCCCGATCATCATGATCACCTCGCGCACCGCCGACAAGCACCGCAACCGCGCGCTCGAGCTCGGCGTGAACGAGTACATGGGCAAGCCCTACCAGGAGGACCAGCTCCTGGCCCTGATTCGGCGCTACACCGCCGAATCTGCGCTCGCCTGAGGGCCGGGCACTACCTCCAGAAGTAGGCCAGCACCGCGATCCCGAGCACGATCCGGTACCACGCGAACGCGCGGAAATCGTGGCGCGCGACGTAGCGGATCAGCGCGCGCACCGCGATCAGCGCCGCGACGAAGCTCACGGCGAAGCCGACGGCGAAGGGCGCCAGGTCCTCGCGGGTGAAAAGCGCCCGGTACTTGAGCACCTGGTAGCCGGTCGCGGCGAACATGATCGGCACCGCGAGGAAGAACGAGAACTCGGTGGCGACCTGGCGCGACAGCCCGAAGAGCATGCCGCCCATGATCGTGGCGCCCGAGCGCGAGGTGCCGGGAATCAGCGAGAAGCACTGCGCGAGCCCCACCTTGAGCGCATCGCCCCAGGCCATGTCGTCGACGCTCGTGACCCGCGGTGCGCCGTGGCGTTCGTACCAGCGCTCGATCCCGAAGATCACGATTGCGCCCACGATGAGCGCCACCGCCACGCTCACCGGATTGAAGAGGTACGCCTTGATCTGCGACTGGAATGCGAGGCCCACGATCGCCGCGGGGAGGAAGGCGACCGCGAGGTTCGCTGCGAAGCGCTGCTGCACAGGATCGGAGGCGAGGCCCGAGAATGCGAGCGCGAACCGGGCACGGTACTCCCAGCACACGGCGAGGATCGCGCCCAGCTGGATCACGATATCGAAGACCTTGCCCTTCTCGTCATTGAGGCCCAGCAGATCCGAGACCAGGATCAGGTGACCGGTCGAGGAAATCGGAAGGAACTCGGTGAGCCCCTCGACCACTCCAAGGAGGAGCGCGTTGGCAAGCGCGGGTAGATCCATCGCGGCGTAGTCTATTGGAATTCCGACGGGGAGGACTCATGGACCGGAGGCAGGCGCTGGGGTTCCTCGCCGCGGCGTGCGCCGCGCGAGCGCTGCCGGCTGGCGCCCAGGCGGCCGGCATTCACGCCCGCACCGTGGCGGCGAGCGGCGAGAAGATCCCGGTGGTGGGCTTGGGCACCTGGCTCACCTTCGACGTCGGCGGCGCGGATTCGCCCCGGCGCCGCGCGCGCGGCGCAATCCTGCAGGCGTTCTTCGCGGGGGGCGGCCGGCTGGTGGACTCGTCGCCGATGTACGGCACTTCGGAAGAGGTGATCGGGGCCGAACTCGCCCGCAGTCCCGCGGCCTCGCTCTTCGCGGCCACCAAGGTGTGGACCGTGGGGGGCCTCGCCGGCAGGCGCCAGATGGAGCACTCGCGGAGCCTCTGGCACCTGCCGCGCTTCGACCTCATGCAGGTCCACAACCTGCTCGACTGGGAGTCCCACTGGCCGACGCTCAAGGCGTGGAAAGCCGAGGGCCGGATGCGCCACATCGGCATGACCACCTCCCACGGCCGCCGTCACGACGACCTCGAGGGGTTGCTGCGCCGCGAGCGCCTGGATTTCGTGCAGGTCACCTACAACCTCAACGATCGCGAGGCCGAGCGCGTGCTGCTGCCGCTCGCCGCCGAGCGTGGCACCGCCGTCATCGTCAATCGCCCGTTCGATGGCGGCAGCCTCTTCGGCGCGAAGACCGCGAAACCCCTCCCGGGGTGGGCTGCCGAGATCGGCTGCCGGTCGTGGGCGGAGGCGTTCCTCAAGTGGATCGCGGCCCATCCTGCGGTGACCTGCGCGATTCCCGCCACCTCGCAGCTCGCGCACCTCCAGGAAAACATGAGGGCCCTCTCGGGCCCCCTGCCCGACGCGCAGCTGCGGCGCCGTATCGCGGAAGACTACGCGCGAGCGTGAGTCATTTCGTGGGGTTTGTGGCACCCCTTACTGCTTGCTGTAGATCTCGCCCCCCTGGCGGACGAACTCGATCGACTTCACCTCCATCGCCTTCTTCAACGCCTCGTCCTCGGAGACGCCGAGCTTGGCCGCGTAGTCGCGCACGTCCTGGGTGATCTTCATCGAGCAGAAATGCGGGCCGCACATCGAGCAGAAATGCGCGAGCTTGGCGCCCTCCTGGGGAAGCGTCTCGTCGTGGAATTCCCGCGCCTTGTCGGGATCGAGGCCGAGGTTGAACTGGTCGTCCCAGCGGAACTCGAATCGCGCCTTCGACAGCGCGTTGTCGCGGATCTGGGCTCCCGGATGGCCCTTGGCGAGGTCGGCGGCGTGCGCCGCGATCTTGTAGGTGATGATCCCGTCCTTCACGTCGTCCTTGTCGGGCAGCCCCAGGTGCTCCTTGGGCGTCACGTAGCAGAGCATCGCGGTGCCGTACCAGCCGATCTGGGCCGCGCCGATGCCGCTGGTGATGTGGTCGTAGCC
>JANMYH010000290.1:0-8232 GCA_031381925.1 Burkholderiales bacterium
TCGAGCAGCGAGGCGAGTCCGCGAGTGAGCTGCGTGAGCTCGGTCGCCGAGAGCGCCACGGGGCGAGAGCGCAAGCCGCCGGCGGGATCGTTGGCGGCGATGACCTCGACGCGATGGGGCGTGAGCCCCTGGTCGCGCAGCAGCCCGCGGGCCTGGCGCGCGCTGTCGGCCTCCAGCACGCCCTTGTGGAGCTTGCCCTCGACGTTGTACGCCTGGTATCGGAAACCCGGCATTCACCCTCTCCCCGGCCCACCGACCCTCACCCCGACCCTCTCCCAAGGGAGAGGGAGAACAGGGGAGAGGGAGATCACGTTCGGGTCACTCTCAGGACTTCGTCGAGAGAGGTGAGCCCCGAGCGCACCCAGCGAAGGCCGTCGTCGCGCAGGCGAACCATGCCGTTGCGGACGGCTTGTTCGCGCAGCACGCTTTCCTCCGCGGTCTCGTGCACCGTGTGGCGCAGCTCGTCGTCGGCGGTGAGCAGCTCGTAGATCCCGGTGCGGCCCCGGTAGCCCGAGAAATTGCACGCGCCGCATCCCACTGCCTTGTACAGGCGCTCGGGAGCGGAGCTGCCGAACACTTGGCGCTCGGCCGCATCGGGCTCGTAGGGCGCCCTGCACTCGGCGCAGAGCTTTCGCACCAGGCGCTGGGCGAGCACGCCGTTGAGGGTGGAGGCGAGCAGGTACGGCTCGATCCCCATGTCGATCAGCCGCGTGACCGCGCCCGGGGCGTCGTTGGTGTGGAGGGTCGCGAGCACGAGGTGTCCGGTGAGGGAGGCCTGCACCGCGATCTGCGCGGTCTCGAGGTCCCGGATCTCGCCGATCATCACCACGTCGGGATCCTGGCGAAGGATGGCGCGCAGCGCGCGCGCGAACGTCATGTCGATGCGCGGGTTCACCTGCGTCTGCCCGATGCCGTCCAACTCGTATTCGACCGGGTCCTCGACGGTGAGGATGTTGCGGGTCTTGCGGTCGAGGCGGGAGAGCGCCGAATAGAGGGTGGTGGTCTTTCCCGATCCGGTAGGTCCGGTGACGAGGAAGATGCCGTGGGGCGCGTGGATCAGCGCATCGACGGCGACGCCCGTGGCCGCGGCCATGCCGAGCGCATCGAGCGTGAGCCGCCCCCCCTGCTTGTCGAGGAGGCGCAGCACCACGCGCTCGCCGTTGGCGGTGGGAATGGTGGAGACCCGCACGTCGATGGCGCGCCCGGCGATGCGCAGCGTGATGCGCCCGTCCTGGGGCAGGCGCTTCTCCGCGATGTCGAGCGAGGCCATGACCTTGATGCGCGAGACCATCGCCGGGTGCAGGCCGCGCCGTGGCTCGACCACGTCGCGCAAGGCGCCATCGACGCGAAAGCGGACCGCCGCGCGCGACTCAAAGATCTCGAGGTGGACGTCGGAGGCGCCCTCGCGCACCGCCTGGGTGAGGAGCGCGTTGATGAGCCGGATGATCGGGGCGTCGTTCTCGGTCTCGAGCAGGTCGGCGACCTCGGGCAGCTGCTCGGTGAGCTTGGCGAGATCGACCGAGTCGCCCATGTCCTCGACGATGGTCTCCGCCGCCGAGGGCTCGCGCGTATAGGCGAGCACCAGGCAATGGTCGAACTCTTCGGGCGTGAGCAGGACTTCCTTCACCGGCTTGCCCGCCATGCGGCGCACCTCCGCGAGGGTGGATGCCTGCGGATACGGCCGGATCCAGACCTCGAGCGCGCCGTCCTTCACGCGCGCGGCGAGCACGCCCTTGGACTTGGCGAACGGGTAGGGCAGCAGCCGTACGGTATGCGGATCGAGGTCCTGGGGATTCACGGTGCGCTCGAGGGGGGCGGTCATGGATTCGGTGGGCTACCGGGGAGCCGGGGGTTCACTGGGATACCCCAGCGGCTGGTCGCGCTGGCTCTCCAGCGGCGGGAGCTGGCGCACGTTGGTTTCGGGCAGCATCCCGTTCCACGGCATCTTGATGTCGCCCTGGAGGTTGCGGATGTACTCGTAGCGGTCTGCCGTGAGGGAGGCCGCCGCCCGCTCGTCCTTCAGCACCACCGGTCGCAAGAAGATCATGAGGTTGGTGCGCTTGCGGTTGCGCGACTCGTACTTGAAGAGCGCGCCGAGCCAGGGGATGTCGCCCAGCAGCGGGACCTTGTCGATGGTGGCCTGCTGGTCGTCCTGGATGAGGCCGCCGAGCACCACGATCTGTCCGTTGTCCACCAGCACCGTGGATTCGAGCAGACGCTTGTTGGTGATGATGTCGGCCGATTGCACCAGCGCCTTGTCGCGCGTGACGCTCGAGACTTCCTGGAAGATCTTGAGCTTGACCGCGCCGGCTTCCGAGACCTGGGGCGTGACCCGCAGCGTGAGCCCGATGTCCTTGCGCTCGATGGTCTGGAACGGATTGGTCGCGCTGCCCGAGGTCGGCGTATAGGCGCCGGTGATGAACGGCACGTTCTGGCCCACGACGATCCTGGCTTCCTCGTTATCGAGGGTGAGCACGTTGGGCGTCGACAGGACATTGGCCGCCGAGTCGCCCTCGAGGGCGCGCGCGAGCACCTGCAGGTTCGCGATCTGGACGTTGGTGCCGGGGATCGTGATCGTACCGTTGATGAGGCCGAGCGTCAGACCCGTGCCGATGCTCGTGAGATTGTTGGCTACGCCGAGGATGTTGGTGCCCGGGGTGGTGCTGAAGTTGGTGCCGCCAAAGACGCCACTCCCACTGTTGCCAACATTGCCCGCATTCCACTGCACTCCGAATTCGGCCGCGAGCCCGGTGGACACTTCCACGATCAGGGCCTCGACGTAGACCTGCTGGCGGCGCTGGTCGAGGGCATCGATCACGGTGCGCAGCGCCCGGTAGACCGGCTCGGGCGCATTGATGATGATGGAGTTGGTCGGCGGATACGCCTGGATCACGGAGCTCGGCGCCGCAGGCACTGCGGCGCTCGCCGCGGAGGTAGTGGCGGTCGTCTGGGTCGCGGTGTTGCCCGCGGGCGTCGTGCTGGTGGTGGTGGTGCGCGTGGACTCGGCGCCTGACAGCAGCCCGCGCAGCGTCTCCGCGATGCGCACGGCCTCGGCATTGCGCAGGAACACGGTGTAGATATTCCCGTTGCCCGCTCCCGGCGTATCGAGCCCGAGGGCGAGCGCCTTGATGCGATTCATGAGCGCGTTGTTGTCGGCGCGCACGATGAGGCTGTTGGTGCGGCTATCGATCGCGATCGCGGCCTTCGGCGCGACGCCCGGGGCGTTGGCCGGCGCGTTGGTCTCGGGCACCACGGTCTTCAGCATCTGCGCGATGTCGATCGCGGACGCATTCTGCAACCGCAGGATCTGCACTTCCGCTCCCGAAGGACGGTCGATCGACTCCACGATGCGCTGGATGCGCTGCACGTTGCTCGCGTAATCGGTGATGACGATCGCATTGTTGTTCGGGTAGGCCGCGATGAAGTTGTTGGCGGTCACCAGCGGGCGCAGCACCGGCACGAGCTGCACCGCGTTCTCGTTCTGCAGGATGAAGACCTGGGTCACGATGCGGTCGCCCGCCGTGCGCGCGGCGGCCTCCCCCGTGGGCCCGGCGCTGGTCTTGGCCTCGGCCTCGGGGACGATCTTCACGAACTGCCCGTCCTCGATCGCCGCATAGCCCTGCACGCGCAGGGTCGAAAGCAGGATCTGGTAGAGCATGTCCTTCGAGACCGGCCGGTCGGAGACGATGTTGACGGTCCCGGTCACGCGCGGGTCGAGGATGAAGTTCTTGCCGGTGTGCTGGCCGATCGTCTTGATCACCGACTGGATGTCGGCATTGACGAAATTGACCGTGATTTTCTCGTCCTGGGCGGTGATCTGGGCGAACGCCGGCCCGGCCAGTGCCGCGGCAAGCGCCAGCGGAGCCAACCAGCGGCCTGAGGATAAAGCTAGAAACCTTGTCACGTATTGGGGCTTTGACGTTGATTTATCGGACCATTTTGCGCCAAAACGCGACGGATGGACAGGGGGGGTCCGGCTACTCCACTTTGACGTTCGCGTCCTTGATGACCTTGGCCCACATGGCGACCTCGTCATGGATTCGGCGAGTGGCCTCCTGGGGCGTGGTGTGGGTCGCGTAGACGCCCTGCTCGAGGAGCTTGGCCTTCACGTCCGGCAGCTGCAGGATCTTGCCGAGCTCGGCGTTAAGGCGGTCGACGACCGGCTTCGGGGTGCCGGCGGGCGCCGCGAGCCCGAACATCGAGCTCGCCTCGAATCCGGGCATCCCGGCTTCGGCGGCGGTGGGTACGTCGGGCAGGGATTCGACGCGTGACTTCGTGGTCACCATGAGGGCGTTGATCTTGCCGCCCTTGATGTGGCCGACCGCGGCCGGAACGGTCTCGATCATCGCTTTCACCTGCCCACCCATGAGGTCGATCATCGCCGGGCCGCTGCCCTTGTACGGGATGTGCACCATGTCCGTCCTGGTGGCGAGCTTGAACTGCTCGCCCGTCAGGTGCTGGGGCGAGCCGTTGCCCGCCGACGCGTAGGTCATGTCGCCGGGCTTGGCCTTCGCCAACGCCACGAACTCCTTCAGCGTCTTCGCCGGCACCGACGGGTGTACGACCAGTACCAGCGGCACGGTGCCCACGATCGCGATCGGCGCGAAATCCTTCTCCAGGCTGAACTTCGCGGTGTCCTTCTGCAGGGTCGCATTGATCGAGTGGCTGGTCATCGCGCCCATCAGGATCGTGTAGCCGTCGGGCTTCGCGCTCGCCACCGCCTGGGCGCCGATGTTGCCGCCCGCGCCGGAACGGTTGTCGACCACGAACTGCTGCCCGAGCGCGGAGGAGAGCTTCTGCGCGAGCACGCGCCCGATGATGTCGGTCGCCCCTCCCGGCGGATAGGGGACGATCACCGTGACCGGCTTGGTGGGGTAGGCCTGCGCCTGGACGGCAGCGGGAATCAATCCGATGGCGGCGAGCGCGCCGGCGGCCAGCGTCCGGAGGGCGGTATTCATCATGGGAGTCCTTGGCGTTGCGGGGCGTTGCGGGGGCGGAGCCGATAGCCCAGAGTATACTTTTTGAGATGGAAAAAACGCGCCGGCACGCGGCGATCATCGGGGGCGGCAACATGGGCGCGGATGTGGCGCTCACCTTCGCGGCCGGGGGATGGCAGGCCCACGTGGTCGAGCTCTCCGAGGCCACGCGCGCAAAGCTTCCCGCCTACTACGCGAAGGGCCTGAAGCAGATCGGCTCCAGCGCGAGCCTCGAACGCTTCTCCACCCACGCCGCGCTCGACGACGTTCCCTGGCAGTCGATCGAGATCGTGATCGAGTGCATCCCGGAGAAGCTCGAGCTCAAGAAGGCGCTTTTCCGGGACCTCGAGCGCCTCGCCCGGCGCGACACGACGCTCGCCAGCAACAGCTCGAGCTTCCCGATTGGCGAGATCGGCAAGGGACTCAAGACCCAGGACCGCATGCTCGGACTGCACTACTTCCTGCCCGCGCACCTCGTACCGTTGGTCGAAGTGGTTCGCTCGAAGAAGACGAAGGCTGGGTTGCCGGAGAGGATCGGCGAGCTGATGCGTGCGCTCGGCAAGGTCCCGGTCCAGGTCCGCAAGGACATCCCCGGCTTCCTCGCCAACCGCATGCAGCACGCGCTCTCGCGCGAGGCGTTCGCGCTCCTGGACGCGGGCATCGCCTCGGCCGAGGACATCGACGCGGCGGTGCGATTCGGATTCGGATTTCGCTTCCTCGCGGCAGGCCCCTGCCTGCAGCGCGACCACGCGGGGATCGAAGTGCATACCGCCGCGGCCGCGACGATGTATCCCGACCTGTCCAACACCGACAAACCGGCGAAGGCGCTGCGCAGCCGCCGCGACCGCGGCGACCTCGGCATGAAGACCGGCAAGGGCTTCTTCGAGTGGGATGCCGACTCGATCAAGCGCGAGAAAGCCCGCTACGAGGGCAAGCTCCTCGCAGGGCTCGACCTTCTCAAAGACGAGTTGCCCAAACGCAGCGAGGAATAATCTCCCTCTCCCCTGGGAGAGGGCCGGGGAGAGGGTGGGGTGACGGTTACTCTCCCCGTTCCCCTGGGAGAGGCCGGGGAGAGGGTCGCGGCCCTACTCGCCCTTCTCGTCCACTCCGAGGGCCACCAGAAAACGCGACACCATGTTGTAAGTCGCGATTGTGCCGACCAGTTCGGTCAGCTGGCGGTCGCCGAATGCCCGGCGCGCGCGTTCGAGCGTGGCGTCGCTCACCTTGACCCCCCGCGTCATCTCGAGCGTGAGCTGCAATGCGGCGCGCTCGGCCTCGTCGAAGCGCGCCGTGTCGCGCGCGGCGCCCTCGGGATCGTCGAGCGCATCAAGCTGCGCCTGCGGCCCGCCGGCGGCGAGGAATTCGGGGGCGTGCTGGTACCACTCGTAGCCGGCTTCGTTGAGACGGGCGACCGCGCAGATCGCGAGCTCGCGGATGCGCGGGGAGAGCTCGAGGTTGCGCCGCACCGCGCCCAGCAGCGCGTTCCAGCCCTGCGCGAACGGCGGGCTGTGCAGCAGCATGCGGTCGAGGTTGAGGAGGCTGCCCTTGCGGCGCGTGCGAATCGCGTCCACGAGGTCGCCGATTTCAGGGTCGTTCTCGTTGCGGTAGGGAATGCGCGGCATTGCGGCCTCGCTCAGGGCTGGATCGAATACGAAAGGACCACGGTGGCGTTGCCCCGCTGCACCTCGGCCTGGATCATCGAGAGCGTGGCGAACTGCGTGTAGAGCCGGGCGAGATCCCCGGTGGAGGCAACGGTCTGGCCGTTGACCTTCTTGATCACGTCGCCGGGCTGCAAGCCGAGCTTCTGCGCGAGGCTGTTGGGGGGTGCCGCATCCATCCGCACGCCGCCCTTGGGCGGTACGCCGATCTGCCCCAGGTAGCTCAGCTGGTTGGGATCGCGCAGCGCGTCGTCGAGCTCCTTCCGCGACAGGCTGTAGTTGTTCGCGCCCGAGCGCGCGACGTTGAGCTTGAAGCCCTGGGTGCGCGCTCCGGGCCGCGAGGCCGAAGCGAGCGAGCGTTGGGCCTCGAGATCGATGCGCGTGCGCACGCCCGCGTTCGCGACGATGACGTGATCCGGGTTCACCTCGACCAGCTTCACGCCGGGCTGGACCTCGCGGTCGATGTAGACCGCGATGTCCTTGCCAGCGCCCGTCGAGAAGATCGCGGAGGCTTGCACGCCGGGCGTGGGAGCGATCACGCCCTTCAGCTTGAGGCCCGATGCGTTGGCGCTGGCCGAGACCCCGGCAGGCGTGCCGCCGAAGAGACGCGCGACGGCCGCCAGGTCGACCTCGCCCGCGGAGCGCGGCGCCTGGGCGCCCGGCCTGGGGGACGCGAATACCCAGGTCCAGTAGGCAAGCTGCCACGCGAGCACCAGGACCAGCGCCACGACGACGAGCGTGCCGACGATGCCGGTCTTGCCTGCGGGTGAGGGTGCGACGGCCATGGCTGCCATGTTACTGCCTCGGAAGGCGCTCCAGATCGACGTCGAGGTAACGCCACGGCGCGTGGGCGAACGGGTGTTTCTTGTACCCGATCACCCACGGCTGGATGAGGATGTTGTTGCTGGCGAGCGTGTTCACCCGCCACGGCCCGTACACCCAGAGGATGTGCACCATGCGGCGGTAGAGCGCGGTGCGCTCGGGCGAGTCTGGCATCACCTTCGCCTTCTCGTAGAGCGCGTCGAACTCGGCGTTGCTGAAGAGCGAATAGTTGGCGCCCCCGATCGACTTGGTGAGGAACAGCTGCAGGAAGTTTTCCCCGTCGGGATAGTCGGCGATCCAGCCGTAGCTGAACATCTGCACGCGGCCGAGCTGCGCCTGCCTGCGCAGGTCGGGAAGCTTCTCGACCTTGTCGAAGGTGAGCCGCACGCCGATATCGGCCATCGCCCGCAGCCACAGCTGGTTGCGCTGGCGCTCGCGCTGGTTCGGCACCGAGGCCTTGTCGATCACGAGCGGCGTGCCGTCGGGGCGCTCGCGCCAGCCGTCGCCGTCGCGGTCGACGTAGCCGTACATGTCGAGCAGCGCCTTGGCCTTCGCCGGGTTGTACTCGAGCGTGGGGCTGCGCTCGGGGGTGTACCCCGCCATGCCCGGTGCGATGTGGGAGTGCACCTCGATGGCCTGGCTGTTGTAGATGATCGCGATCTCGTCGTGGATCGGATACGCGAGGCCCATCGCCCGCCGGAGTGCGATCCTCTCCGGCGTGTAGCCGCCCACCACCGGGTCGTTCATGTTGAAAACGGTGTAGGTGAGCCACGCGA
>JANMYH010000304.1:0-10712 GCA_031381925.1 Burkholderiales bacterium
GCCGGCAGCAGCAGGCCCGCGATCGCGAGCGCGAATCCCGCGAGGCTAGCCCCGCTCGGCACGCTTGAGATCATCCTCGGCCTCCTTCGCGGCCTGCTCGAGATCGGCGAGCCGCTTGGCATAGGCCTCGGAGAAGACCGGTCGCGCGCCGCCGCCCTTGTTGCCGACGAACGTGACCTCGCCCTCCCCCGGATTGTTGAGCGCGTTGTCATAGGCCTTGCGCGCGGCCTCGGCGCGATCGCGCAATTCTTTCAGGCGGTCGATGGTCGCGGAATCCACGCGGCCCGCGGCCGCTGCGGCGGGCGCAGCGGGCTTCGGCAGCGTCGCGGTATTGGCGTTCGGATCGATGTCGAGGCGGATCACCTTGCCGTCGAAATCCTTGGGCGGTTTTTCCGCGTAGGTCACCTTGCCGTTCTTGTCGATCATCTTGTACAGCGTCTGCGCGCCGGCATCGAGCCCGATCGCAAGGCCCAGCGCGAGACACAGACCCATCACACGAATTGCCGTCATGACACCCTCCTCAGGCGGCCGCACGGGCCGCGCCACAAATCCTGCAGTGGGGATCGCGCGCGAGGCGCACCTCGTGCCAGCGGCTCCCGAGCGCGTCGAAGAGAAGCAGCCGCCCGGCGAGCGATTCCCCGATGCCGGCCACGATCTTGATCGCCTCGAGCGCCTGCATCGTTCCGATGACTCCCACCAGGGGGGCGAAAACTCCCAGGGTCGCGCACCGCTCCTCCTCGGCCCGCGGATCCTCCGCGAACAGGCAGTGATAGCAAGGCGCGTCGTCGCGCCGCAGGTCGAAGACGGCGATCTGGCCGTCGAAACGGATTCCGGCACCCGACACCAGCGGCTTTCTCGCGGCGACGCATGCCCGGTTCAACGCATGACGGGTCGAAAAGTTATCGGAGCAGTCGAGGACGACGTCCGCCGCCCGGACCAGGGCGGCCAGGCGCTCGGGGCCGGCGCGCTCCTGCAGGGCCTCGACGTGGATCTCGGGGTTGATCCCGGCGAGCGTGGCCGCGGCCGACGTCGCCTTGGGCTTGCCGATGGAATCCTGGCGATGGACGACCTGGCGCTGCAGGTTGGTGAGATCGACGCGGTCGCCGTCGCACACCGTGATGCGGCCCATGCCGCTGGAGGCAAGATAGAGCAGTGCCGCCGAGCCCAGGCCGCCCGCGCCCACCACCAGCGCGTGAGCGCCGAGGAGGCGCTCCTGCGCCTCCTCGCCGAACTCGTTCAGCAACAGGTGCCGGCTGTAGCGAAGGCGCTGCGGATCGTCCACGCGCCTGCCTCCGGATGCCGCCCTACTTGGCGACGCTTGCGGTGGCCGTGGAAGCGACCGGAAGGCCCTTCAGGTGGTTGACGGCGGCGATGAGCTGCACGTCTTCCTTCTTCGCGTTGGGATCCTTCTTGGCGTCGTCCTTCGCCTCGCCTTTCGCGGCCGACTTGACCGTGGCCGTCGCGGACTGCCCCGAGGCAGGACCGGCGATGATTTTCTCGACCGGCTTCTTGCCCTTCGCCGCGCCCGGCGCGGACTTGTCGTCCTCGACGGAGAGGTGGTGTTGCAGGTCCGCCTCGCGCAGCAGCACCTTCGTGGCTTCGTCCTCGACCACGATGTCGGCCGCGATGCCCTTGGCCTGGATCGAGCGACCGCCCGGCGTGTAGTAGCGCGCCGTGGTGAGCTTCACCGCCTGGTTGTTGGGCAGCGGCAGGATCGTCTGCACCGAACCCTTGCCGAAGGTCTGCACCCCGACGATCGTCGCGCGATGGTGATCCTGAAGTGCTCCGGCCACGATCTCGGACGCGGACGCCGAGGCGCCGTTGACCAGCACCACCATCGGAACGGTCTTCGCCCCCGCCGGAAGGCGCAGGAGGTAATCCTCCTTGAAGGCGCCGCGAACGTAGTTTTCCTTGGTCGCGGTGAGGCGCATCTTCGCGTCCTCGGTGCGGCCGTCGGTATAGACCACGAGCGCGTTCTTCGGCAGGAACGCAGCCGACACGGCCACGGCGGAGTTGAGCAGGCCGCCGGGGTTGCCGCGCAGGTCGAGCACCAGGCCCTTCATGTCGCCGTTGGCCTGCTTGTACAGGTCGTTCAATGCGGCTACGAGGTTCTCGCCCGTCGGCTCGGTGAACTGCGTGATGCGGATCATTCCGTACCCCGGCTCGAGCATCCGCGCCTTCACGCTCTTCACGCGGATCACGTCGCGGCGCACCACGAACTCGAGCGGCTGCGTCTCGCCCTTGCGCAGCACCGTGAGCTTCACGTCGGTGTGCGGCTTGCCCCGCATGCGCTTGACGGCGTCGGAGAGGGAGATGCCCTTCACCGAGACTTCGTCGAGCTTGATGATGAGGTCGCCGGCCAGGACACCCGCGCGAAAGGCGGGGGTGTCCTCGATCGGGGCCACGACCTTGATGAATCCGTCCTCGGTGCCAACCTCGATGCCGAGGCCGCCGAACTCGCCGGTCGTGCCGACCTGGAGGTCGCGATAGGCTTCCTGGTCGAGGAATGCCGAATGCGGGTCGAGGCCCGTCAGCATCCCGTTGATCGCTTCCTTCAGGAGCTTGCGGTCTTCCACCGGCTCGACGTAGTCGCTCTTGATGCGCCCGAAGACCTCGCTGAAGAGGCGCAGGTCGTCGACCGGAAGTTGCAGCGCCGAGATCTGGCGATCCGCGACCGCGGAGAAATGGAGGCTGGCGCTGATTCCGAGAGCCGCACCGATCACCACGAGGCCGACCTGCTGGAACTTCTTATGCATCCTGTTTCACCCTTGCCCCAACCCGGGGCCCTCGAAGGAACTGTTGGACTCGATTCCCCTGGCGCTCATTGGGCGACCCATCGCAGCGGGTCGAACGGTTTTCCGTCACGCCTCAACTCAAAGTATAGCCCCGATTCCTCGCTCCCACCCGATGCGCCGACCTGGGCCACGGGCTCGCCGCCCCGGACCTTTTCGCCCACCTGGCGCAGCAGCCCGTCGTTGTACGCGTAGAGGCTCATATAGCCCTTGCCGTGGTCCAAAATCATGAGGTTACCGAACCCCCGCAGCCAATCCGCGTACACCACGCGCCCGTCGCCCACGGCCCGGACTGTTTCACCTGAAACAGCGCGGATGAAGAGTCCCTTCCAGGTGGACCCCGATTCGTCGCGCGGACTGCCATAGCGGCTGACCAGCTCGCCCGCCACCGGCAGCTTGAGCTTGCCCCGGAGCGCTTCGAAGGGCTTCGCCGCGGTCGAGGCGTCGGCCACGCTATCGATGCGCTTGCCGGGCACCGTGCGCCCCTCGGGACGGCGCGCGGCAAGCGCCCGGGCGATTTCCTCGACGAGCCTGGTGAGGCGCACCTCGTCGCGCTTGAGCTTGCCGATCTCGCGGCGCCCCTTCGCGACCTCTCCCGCCAGCCGCGACACCAGGGCCGCGCGCGCCACGCGCTCGCGCTCGAGGACGCGCGCCTCGGCGGCGCTCGCCGCTTCGTTCTGCGCGAGCTCCTCCCGCCGCGCCGCCGCATCGCGCGCAAGGCTCGCGAGCTCGTCGGCCTTGCGGCGCAACTGGCCGATCAGCTCCGCGCGGCTGCGCTGCACGTAGTTGTAGTACTGGATGTGGCGGGCGACCGTCGCGGGATCGCGACCTTCGAGCGCGAGGCGCAGCCGGTCGGGCGCGCCCTGCTGGTACTGCAGGCGCAGCAGCTTTCCGGCGAGGTCCTCTTGCGCGGAGATTCCAGAGCGGGTCTCGCGGTCGCGCCGGGCGATGACCTCCAGCTCGCCTTCGAGCGCACGGCGGCGCTGCGCCAGCTCGAACAGCGCGCGATGGGCCTCGCTCACCGCCTTTCCGCTTTCGCGCAGCTGGTCTGCGGCCTCGCCACTGGATTTTTCCGCCGCTGCGAGGTCCGCCTGCAGCTTCCCGATGCGCCCGCGCAGCTCTCGCAGCTCCTGCTCGCTTGCCGCACCTTTCTCGGGGGCAGGCGCGGCGCCCGCGGCGAACGCACAGGCGAGAAGCATTGCTGCGAGGATCGAACGGCTCACGACGCGCTCAACGCGCGCGGGCTGCATCGCGCCTACTTGGCCTTGCCCTGGCTCGCGACCGAATGCATCGCCTTCGCGACCGCCTCGGGATCGCCCAGGTAGCGGCGGCCGCGAGCGCGCATCGCATCGTCGAACTCGTAGACGAGGGGGATCGCCGTCGGCACGTTCTCCTTGACGATCGCCTCGTCCGAGAGGCCGTCGAAATACTTGATGAGCGCGCGAATGCTGTTGCCATGCGCAGCCACCAGGAGGCGCTCACCGGCGGCCACCCGGGGGGCGATCTGGGCGTTCCAGTAGGGGACCACGCGCTCCACCGTGTCCTTCAGGCACTCGGTGCGCGGGATATCGCCGGGCGCGAGGTTCGCGTAGCGCGCATCGCGCGACGCGTCGCGCTCGTCACCGGCTTCGAGTGCGGGGGGCGGCACGTCGTAGCTGCGCCGCCAGACCAGCACCTGTTGCTCGCCAAACCTGGCGGCGGTCTCGGCCTTGTTGAGTCCCTGCAGCGCCCCGTAGTGGCGCTCGTTCAGCCGCCAGTCCTTCACGACGCCGAGCCAGAGCCGGTCCATCTCCTCGAGAGCGAGATTGAGCGTGCGAATCGCACGCTTGAGGACTGACGTGTACGTCACCTCGAAGTCGAAGCCTTCCGACTTGAGAAGCCGGCCCGCGGCGCGCGCTTCCTCGACCCCCTTCTCGGTAAGGTCGACGTCGGTCCATCCGGTGAATCGGTTTTCCCTGTTCCAGGTGCTCTCGCCGTGGCGCAGCAGGACGATGGTTTTCATGCCCCGAGTTTAGCAAACGCTAAACTGGCGGTTTTCCTCCCGATCCGTGGACTTACCTTCTCCCCGCGAGGAGTTCCTCGCCGGCAGCCGCGAGGTCGCCCCGAGCCTCGTCGGCACCATCCCCTTCGGCCTGGTCGTCGGCGTTGCGGCCGTCGCGGCGGGACTGACGCCGCTACAGGGCATCGCGTTGTCGGTGCTGTCCTTCTCGGGCATCGCGCAGCTCGTGGTCTGCCAGCTGATCGCGGTCCAGTCGCCGCTTGCCATCACTGTGGCCGCGGCTTTGGTCGTAAGCCTGCGATTGCTCATGTACAGCGCCGCCCTCGCCCCCCACCTCGCGCATCTCGATCGGCGTTGGCGGATGTTGATCGCCTACCTCATGACCGACCAGAGCTTCACCGCGACCGTGCGCCGCTTCTGCGACCCCGGCGACCGGCGCCACCGCCACTGGCATTTCATGGGTTCGGGCCTCACGCTTTACGTGACCTGGCAGGCCGCGGTCATCGTCGGCGTGTTCGCCGGTACCGGCGTGCCGGCGAGCTGGTCGCTGGACTTCGTGGTGGTCCTCACCTTCATCGCGCTCCTGGTGCCGGTTGTGCGCACCCGTGCCGACCTTGCTGCCGCGATCGTGGCGGGTGCGATCGCGCTCGCGCTCGCGGGGCTGCCCTACCGGCTCTCGCTCATCGCCGGCTCGGTTGCCGGGATCGCCCTGGGTGTGGTCGTCGAGCGCATGCGAAAGCGCGCGCCGTGAACCCCTGGATCGCGATCGTCGCCGTGGGTGCCGTGACCTTCCTGCTGCGCGCGTCGTTCATCGTCTTCGCCGACCCGCAGCGATTCCCCCACTTCTTCCGCCGGGCGCTCGTGTTCGTCCCCCCGGCGGTCCTTGCGGCGATCGTGGCCCCGGGCCTCCTCATGGTGAACGGGGCGCTCGACCTTTCCCTCGCCAATCCCCGCTGGATCGCAGGCGTGCTCGCCATCCTGGTCGCCAGCCGGGCGCGCAGCATGTTGCCCGCGATCGTCTCCGGCATGGCCGCACTTTGGCTCCTGCAGTGGGCATTGGGGTAAAATCGTCCCTTTTTGCGAAGGCGCCTGGCGCCCTCGAGGACCGATCCCGAAATGGGCGAATTCGTGATGAACAACCTCGCGCTGGTCGCGCTTTTCATGGCGAGCGGCGCGATGCTGCTGTGGCCCGAGTTCGCGCGGCTTTCGGGCGGCGGATCCGAGATCGGCACCCTGGAAGCCACCCGGCTCATGAACCAGGGCCCGTTCCTAGCGCTCGATGTGCGCGACGAGAAGGACTTCGCGGCCGGCCACCTGCCGCGCGCGCGCCACATTCCGATCCGCGACCTCGCCGGCCGTCTGGGCGAGATCGCGAAGTTCAAGGACAAGCCGGTGATCGTGACCGACCGCGGCGGACCCCGCGCGGGCGCCGCCTGCCGGTTCCTCAGGAAGTCGGGTTTTTCCAATGTCTTCCAGTTGAAGGGCGGCGTGGCTGCGTGGCAGCAGGCGAGCCTGCCCGTCGAGAAGTGAGCGCATGGCCCGAGTCCTGATGTATTCCACCGGTGCGTGCCCGTTCTGCATGATGGCCGAGCGGCTGCTCAAGTCGAAAGGCGTTGCCGACATCGAGAAGGTTCGCGTCGACCTCGAGCCCGCCCGCCGCCAGGAAATGATGGAGCGCACCGGGCGGCGCACGGTCCCCCAGATCTACGTCGGAGAGCGCCATGTCGGCGGCTTCGACGACCTCGCGGCCCTCGACCGGGCCGGCGGCCTCGATCCCCTGCTCGCGGGCTGAACGCAAGCACCACCCCAACGATTTCTCCCTGAAGGAAGTTTCATGAGCGAAGCTGCACAGAACAACCAGCCGATCTTCACCATCGAGAAGGTCTATGTGAAGGACCTCTCCCTCGAGATCCCCAATGCGCCGCAGATCTTCCTCGAGCGCGAAGCCCCGCAAGTCGACATCCAGCTGCACCACAATTCCAGCGGTGTCGAGGAAGGCGTCTACCAGACGACGCTCACGGTGACGGTGACCGCGAAGGTCAAGGACAAGACGATGTTCCTGGTCGAGGCGGCCCAGGCCGGAATCTTCGTGGCGCGCAACATCCCCGCGCAGGAGCTCGAGGCGGTACTCGCGATCGCGTGCCCGAACATCCTCTTTCCCTATGTGCGCGAGGTGATCTCCGACATCGTGGTGCGCGCGGGCTTCCCGCCGGTGCTGCTGAGCCCGGTGAATTTCGAGGCGATCTACCAGCAGCAGCATGCGCAGCAGCCCCGGGTCGACCAGCCGCCGGTGCAGATCATCACGCCCACCATCTCGCACTGATGGCCGCGCGGGCCGCCCTGCTCGCGGCGATCGCGCTCGCCGGCCTGCCGGCATTCGCGGCCGAGTTTCGCGCGCTCGGCGAGAAGCCCGCGATCCTCTACGACGCACCCTCCACGCGCGCCGACCGCCTGTTCGTGGCGAGCCGCGGGTATCCGTTCGAGGTGCTGGTGAAGCTCGAACAGTGGACCAAGGTGCGCGACGCGAATGGCGAGGTGGCGTGGGTGGAGAACTCGGCGCTGGGCTCCCGCGCGACGGTGCTGGTGACCGTTCCCCTCGCCGACGTGCGCGCCGGCGCCAATCCCCAGTCGCCCCTGGTCTTCGAGGCGTACAAGCAGGTCCTCCTCGACGTGGTCGATCCCCCCGCCGACGGGTGGGTCAAGGTGCGCCACCGGGATGGGCAGCAAGGCTTCATCCGCGTTGCCCACGTCTGGGGCGTGTAGCGAATGAAGATCGCGGTCCTCGGCGCGGGCGCCTGGGGATCGGCCCTCGCGATCTCGCTGTCCGCGCAGCACACGGTATGCCTCTGGTCGCGCAGCCCTGCCGACTGCGAGGCCCTGGCGCGCGACCGCTCGAGCCCGTACCTGCCCGGGGCCATCTTTCCCGAGGCCGTGCGCATCGAAAGCGATCTCACGCGCGCCGTGCGCGACGCCGAGCTGCTGATTGTCGCAACCGCCGCCGTGGGCCTGCGCGAGACCTCGGTGGCGGTCGGCCTGATCGCCGCGGAGCCCGCGCTCCTCTGGGCGTGCAAGGGCTTCGAAACTTCCACCGGAGCACTCCCTCACCAGGTCGTGGCGCAAGTGCTGCCGCGCGCGCGCCGCGTCGCCGCCCTGTCCGGACCGAGCTTCGCGCTCGAAGTCGCCCGCGGGCAGCCGGCCGCCGTCGTGTGCGCGTCCGCCGATGGGGCGTTCGCCGCGGCAACCGCCGCAGCCCTCAACGGCCCGCGGCTGCGCATCTATTCGAGCAGCGACGTGCAGGGTGTCGAGCTCGGCGGGGCGCTGAAGAACGTGATCGCGATCGCCGCGGGCATCTCCGACGGCCTCCAGCTCGGGCGCAATGCCCGCGCCGCCCTCGTCACCCGCGGCCTGGCCGAGATCTCGCGGCTCGGCGTGGCAATGGGGGGAAGGGCGGAGACCTTCGCGGGCCTCGCCGGGCTGGGGGACCTGGTCCTCACCTGCACGGGCGAGCTGTCGCGCAACCGCGAAGTGGGCGTGCGACTCGCGCAGGGAAAGCCCCTGCAGGAGGTGCTCGCCGAGCTGGGACACGTCTCCGAGGGCGTCGCCTCGGCGCGCGCAGCCCTCGACCACGCGCACGCCCATCGCGTGGAGATGCCGATCACGCAGGCGGTCTGCGCGGTGCTGTTCGAATCGCGCGCACCGCGCGAGGCGGTGCAGCAGCTGCTCGCGCGCGACCCACGCAGCGAGTGAGCGCGCCTCAGGCGGGCGGCTCGTAGAAGAAGATGCCGGCGAGGAAGGCGAAGTAGATCGCGTTGGCAGGAATGTGGAAATTGAAGTCGAAGACGCCGTGCACCGCGAGAGCCAGGACGCCGAGCCCCGCGCTCACCTGCAGGTAGCCGAGGCTGCGTGTGAGCCTGCGACCCGCGAGCACCGCCCAGCGCCCGACGTAGGCGATGGCCAGCAGCGCAACCACCGCGATGCCCGCAACGCCGAGCTCGAGGAACACCTCGGCGTAATCGTTGTGCGCATGATCGATGAACCCGGTCAGGCCCTCGGCCTGGTAGCGCCGGTAGACATCGGCGAACGTGCCCAGCCCGCTGCCGAAGGGCAGGAACTCCAGGCCGCCGCGAATCGCGCCGAGGGCGATTCGCATCCGCCCTTCATAGCCGAGGGAGAGCGCCTCGGGAGCGAAGCGATCGAGGATCGGCGTGATCCCGACGTAGAGTGCGAGGAGCATTGCCACCGAGGCCACCAGGACCAGCAGCGCGCGAATTCGCACGGTGCCCGCATTCCAGACCAGGCCAAGGCTCGCGGCTGCGAAAGCCGCCAGCCCGCACCCGATGCCGGCGCGCGACCAGGTGAACAGCAACGCCGCGAGCGCCAGCACGATCAGCAGGGACCACACGATGCGGCGTGCGAGCTTCGCATCCGCGTGGCGCGGGTGCTCGCGCATGCGCTGGCCCTCCCGGTCGAGCGGTGGCAGCGTCTCTGCCGCCCAGAAGGCGAGCAGGACCGGCAGCGCCATCGCCATCAGCCCGGCAAAGTGGTTCTTGTTGATGTAGGTTCCGGTCGCGGCACCCCCGCCGAACGGGTTGCCGAGGGTCAGGAGCGAGTCCTTCCCAGCGCCCACCTGCACGATGCCCAGGACCGCTTCGCACAGCGCCACCACCACGAACACCCGCGCGAGCGTGCCCACCTGGCGGCGGGTGAGCGCGAGCACCATCAGGAACATCGCCAGGCAGGGGATGAGCGCGAGCCACGCGTACTCCGTAGCGCGCGCATTGATCGACATCGGGCGCCAGCTGCCCGCCGCCGATGCGACGTCCAGGACGCCCCCGTACGCCGCGCGCCCGGGCAACGCGAGCCACCACGAGGCCGGGATCGGGATCATCTGGATGAGCGGCGCGGCAAGGAGGATGGCGATGCCCCATCGCAGAGTCGCGGGAAGCGCGCGGGCCATGGCGACCGGGGAGCGCGACCAGGCGAGAGCGGCAAGGGCGAGGACGCCCGCGCATTCGAGCACCAGCAACGGCATCGGGCGGTTGCCCCCGCGCACCAGCGGCGCGAAGACCAGGATCGCGGCGGCGACCCAAAAAAGAACGGGGCCCGTGGGCCCTGTTCTGTCTGCGGAAGGTTCGGGGTTCGCCTGGGGCGTCAACTCGGACTGGCCGTCGTTGTGTTGCGCGCATCGATGAGCGACCCCAGCGCCGCCGCCCCAAAGGCGCCGACGATGAGCCCCGGAACGATCGACGCGGCCGAGGCGGCGACGACGATGCCGTAGGGCTGGGCAAGCAGGAGCGCGCACGGCCTGCCCTTCTCGACCTCGAAGCGCTCGTTCTCCTTGAGCGTTACCCGGCAGCCGTCGTCGTACTCGACGACCACCTGCGAATTTGCGGTGGTGATCACGCGAGTGCCTGGCGCGAGGCGCAGCGCCTCGTCGCCCGTGGCGAGCCCGGCTTCGTTGCTGACCAGGACATTGCCAGTCACGTCGCGCAGCTTCGCGATCGTGCCGTCGTTGGGCGCAGTCTGGGCGTAGGGCTGCGACACGGCCAGCAGGGCCAGAACCGTGGCCTGCGCGATGCGCCGCATCGCATTCCTGCCCGGCGTTAGCTTCGTTGCTGCATTCATATTGTTGCTCCTTGCCTGCATGGTACGCACTCGCGCGGTCAACGTCGACGGGTCAGGCGCAGGTCGTCGAACCAGGCCGTCCCGGAGAGAAAAGTCGTGCCTTCGTTCATCCCGACGGGTTCGAGTTGCAGGACCTGGCCCGGGCAGCCTTCCGGCACCACGGCCTCGAACGCGAAGGGCCGCCATTCGCTCGAGCCGAGGAAGCGCTCGGAGGCGGCCACCAGCGTAGATCGGCCATCCTTTGCCACGCAGCGCAGCGCCCACTGCACACCACGGACACTATTGAGCGCGTCGAT
>JANMYH010000308.1:0-3850 GCA_031381925.1 Burkholderiales bacterium
TGCATCGAGATGCTCTCGAGCCCCGAGGTCGCCTTCACCCAGACCGACCAGTTCAGCGTGCCGCCCGGACGTTCGAGCACCGATTCGAAGCAACCCAACCAGTGGCATGGAGTCTTCGCCACCGCCCAGAAGACGCAGGGCGCGGAGTTCGTCGCGCTGATGCGGATCGGGGCCGACTGCGAAAACAACTCCGCCGCCAGCAGCGTCGCGAAACGCGTGGGCGGCGGCTGGGAAGTCGCCGTCGACGGCAGGACGGTAAAGCTCGCCGGCTAGAACGTGCTCGGCTTGTGGCCGGTCTTCACGCGCTTGCGGTCGGCGTCGAAACCGGCAGCGCTGTTCTTGAAGATGTTGGGCTTGCGGTACACGGCCAGGATCGTGCAGCCCTCGGCGCTATGGGTCTCGTGCATCGAGCCGGGCGTGCGCCACACGTACTCGCCGGCGCGACAGATGCCGTCGTGGTCGGAGAAGGAGCCCGAGATCACGTAGCTCTGCTCGATCTCGGGGTGCTTGTGGAACGGCAGCGTGGTGCCCGGTTGCCAGCGAAGCAGGCACGTCATCTCGCCCGCCGCCTTGTTCTCGTAGAGCACCTTGATCTCGATGCCCTCGAACTGCGACGGCTTCCATTCCATGTCCTGGGGCTTCACGTAGGTCGAGCCGCCGATCGTGGGCTCGAGGTTGCCGTGAAGGCGATCCGCGTTTGCCGCCATGTTCGTCTCCTGAAGTTGAGTTGCCGATTACGCGTTGTCGAGCGGGCCCTTGCCGAACCAATGCGTATAAGCGGATTTCTGGTCCACCTGCACCGCGTTGTGCCAGTACATCACCCGCTTGGCCCACGATTTCTGCGACGCGACCACCTTCGCGAAGAGCGCGTTCTCGGCCGAGCGCTTCGCAATCACCGTCTCCCACGCCTTGAGCTGCGCCTGCAGGATCGGGCGCGGGGTGATGTATGCCTTCACCTTCTGCATCGTCTGCAGCTCGATGAAATCCTGCGACATGCGATGCATCGCCTTCCATTCCTGGTCGGCGCTGGCGGCCTGTCCCGCCAGCCTCATCATCGTCTTGAACTCCTCGGGAAGCGCTTCCCATTTCCTCTTGTTGACCAGGATCTCGCAGAAGTTGTTCGACATGTGGTAGCTCTGCTGCAGGTAGTACTTGGCCACGTCGGGAAAGCCCATTATGCGGTCATCGGTGGCGCTGGCGAACTCGGCGCCGTCGAGCAGGCCGCGGTCGATCGCGGGCACGATGTCCGAGGCCGCCATCTGCACGGTCGCCATTCCCATGGTTCCGAACATGTCGACGGCGAGGCCCGCGGTGCGGAACTTCATCCCCTTCAGGTCGGCCACGGTGCGCACCGGTTTCTTGAACCAGCCCATGGGCTCGCACGGGATCGGACCGAACAGCAGGCTCGCCACCTCGAGCTCCGCCGCGGCCTGGATCTCGATGTATAGCTCCTTGCCTCCGCCGTACTCCACCCAGCCGAGGAGCTGGTTTGCGTCCATGCCGAAATCCGGACCGGCGCCGTAAAGCCCGAAAGCGGTGTTCTTCCCGTACCAGTAGGCGGGCAACCCGTGGCCGCCGTCGAGCACCCCCTTGCTGACCGCGTCTGCGACCTGCAGCGCCGGCACCACCGCGCCCGCCGGCAGCATGTCGATCTTCAGGCGGCCGCCCGACATCTCGGCGACCTTGCGCGTGTAGTCGATGGCGAATTCCTGATAGATGAACCGGGTGGGCCAGGTGCTCTGGAATCGCAGCGTGGTGGGCGCCTGTGCCTTGGCGATCATCGGGAACCCGGCGACGGCGGCACCGGTACCGGCTGCGAGGAAGCGACGGCGTGTGGTCATGGCATCTCCTGAGGTGAGGGCCCGATATTGCCTATTGGGAAACTTTTGGTCAACATCGGGGAAACACCTCCCTGGAGCCCCGATGCGTTTCGCCATCCTCATCTACCCCGACGCCGAGCCGATCGACCTCGCCACGTTCGGCGTGCTCTCGATGGCGCGCCGGGTCGCCCCCGAGATCTCGATCTTCACCGTCGCGGAGGCGGCGGGCGTGGTCCAGCTCGCCAACGGGCTCAAGGTCGTGGCCGACTGCGGCTACGACGATGCGCCGCCGGCCGACGTGCTGATCGTCACCGGAGGCGCCGGCTGGCAGCAGCAGGTGCAGTCCGAGGCCACGCTTGCGTACGTCCGTGCCGCCACCCGCACCTCCAAGGTCGCGGCGGTGTGCACCGGCGGCATGATCCTCGCAGCGGCGGGCGTGCTCGACGGGCGCTCGGCAACCACCAAGCGTGAGGTGATCGGCGCGGAAGTCTCCCCGTTGCAGCTGATGCGCAGCCGCCATCCGGCGATCGATGCGGTCGATGCGCGCCTGGTCGACTGCGGGACGGTGCTGACCGGCGGCGGCGTCACGCTTTGCATCGACATGACGCTCTACCTGCTCGAGCGCCTGCTCGGCCCGCGCGTGGCCGCGGAGACCGCGCGAATCATCGAATACTCCGCCGCCTACGCCGCCAACGCGGCCCGGCTTCCCACCCTCGTGATGACCCCGGAAACGGGGGCCTCGCCGCGATGACGGCGCCGAAGAAGGCCCCGCCGACGCCGGAATCGATCATCGGCAATCGCGTGGCGAAGCTGCGGACGCAATTGGGACTCACGCTCGAGCAGCTCGCGTCGCAGACCGGCTTCACCAAGGGGTATCTCTCGAAGATCGAGAACTCCAAGAAGGTTCCTCCGATCGGCTCGTTGTCGCGGATCGCCCGGGCGCTCAAGACCGAGATCACCGAGCTCCTGCACGACCCCGCGAAGGGTGGCGGCCGCGCATTCACCCTGGTGCGCTCGAACGAGCGCCGCCCGGTGGTCCGCGGGGGGACCGCGTTCGGCTACGACTACGTGAGCCTCGCCGACACCAAGTCCCACAAGAAGATGGAGCCATTCCTGTTCACGTTTCCCTCGCAGATCGACAAGTACGTGTTCTTCGAGCACGACGGCGAGGAGTTCCTGTTCGTGCTGAGCGGGCGCGTCGAATGGCAGGCGGGCAGCGAGAAGGTGATCCTCAGGCCCGGCGACAGCATCTACTTCGATTCGCGCCTGCCGCACCGCGGGCGCGCCCTCGACGGCGAGGCGTCCGCGCTGGTCGTGACCTGCAGCCCGTAGAGATATCCGTACGCCGCCGCGCCAAGCCGTGTCTAATCGGACGATGGCCGACGTCGTGGTGATCCCCCCGAAGACCGCCGTGGCACTGTCCGTCCTCGCCACGATCCTCAACAACGAGTTTCGCCGCTTCCGCCCGCCGCGGTGCAGCGGCTGCCATTTTCCGCAGCCGTACCGGATCGTGCGAACCGACGAGATGCTGCCGAACTGGAACGTGGGTTATCCGTCGCGGTGCGAGAACCGCTGCGATCGTTCGGCGTCGGGTGTGCTTTCGCGCGTGCGCCTGGGGTACGACCTGGCGCCGCTCAACGCGGGCGGCGAGGAGTAGGCCTAGCGTTTCTTCGCCTGGATGATCCTCGAGCGGGCGTAGCCCGTATGCGGATCGATCTGCGGCAGGGACACCCTCGCCTCCGGCGGCTTGGCGACCAACCGGTCAGCCGCCGCCCGGACCCGGGCCGCCGCGAGCTGGAGCCGTGCCTTCACTTCGTCTTTCATCGTGTTCTCCCCTGGCAAGGGCCAATTATGCGCCCTCGGCCCCGCCGGTGCGCCCCGCCACGCTCGCCACCGTGGCGATCAGCTCCGCGGCCTCGACCGGCTTGGAGACGTGCACCTGGAAGCCGCGGTGCAGCGCGCGCGTGCGATCCTCGGAGCGGGCAAAGGCGGTCAGCGCGATGGCCGGCACCCTGCCGCCCCGCTCCGGG
>JANMYH010000317.1:0-2469 GCA_031381925.1 Burkholderiales bacterium
TTCCAGGGCCTCGAGCTCACCGGCCGCGTCGTCCGAACGATCTTCGGGGGCCGCACCGTCCACGCCAACTGAAGTCGCGGCCACGAGCCGTGCCTTCTCCACGCGGAGTTGCAAGATGACGAATCCCCTTCTCGATTTTTCGGGCCTGCCGCGCTTCACCGCCGTGCTGCCCGCGCACATCGGCGACGCCGTCGACCAGTTGGTCACCGAAGGCCGCGCGACCATCGAGCGGCTCGCCGCGCTCGACCGCGCGCCGACCTGGGAGAGCTTCGTGGAGCCCCTGGACGACGCCAACGAGCGCGTGGCGCGCGCCTGGGCGCAGGCGAGCCACCTGAACGCGGTCGTCAATTCCCCCGAGATGCGCGACGCCTACAATTCGGCGCTTCCCCGGGTCACCCAGTATTTCAGCGAGCAGGGACAGGACCAGCGGCTGCACGCGGGCTTCAAGGCGTTGCGCACCGCGCCCGGCTTCGACGCCTGGCCACGCGCGCGCCAGCGTCACATCGACAACGAGCTGCGTGACTTCCGGCTGGGGGGCGCGGAGCTGCCGCCGCCCGAGAAGGCACGCTTCCTTGCGTTGCAGGAGGAGCTGGCCAAGGTCGCGTCGCGCTTCCAGGACAACGTGCTCGACGCCACCAACGCCTTCGGCCTGCACGTGAGCGACCGCGCGGAGCTCTCCGGAATCCCCGAGGACGTGCTGGCCACGGCCGCCGAGGCCGCGCGCAAGGAGGGACGCGACGGCTGGAAGCTCACGCTTCACATGCCCTGCCTGATGCCGGTGATGCAATACGCCGACAACCAGGGGCTGCGCGAGCGGATGTATCGCGCCAACGTGACCCGCGCCTCCGAGTTCGGCCGCGCCGAATGGAACAACGACGCGAACATCCTTCGCATCCTCGACCTTCGCAACGAGGCCGCGCGCCTGCTGGGCTTCGCCGCCTACGCCGAGGTCTCGCTCGCCACCAAGATGGCGGCCTCTCCCGACGAGGTCCTCGAGTTCCTGCAGGACCTGGCGGCCCGCGCGCGGCCGTTCGCCGAGCGCGACATGGGGGAGCTGCGCCGCTTCGCGCGCGACGAGCTCGGCATCGCCGAGGTGCGCGCATGGGACACCGCGTACGTGAGCGAGAAGCTGCGCCAGCGCCGCTACGCGTTCTCCGACCAGGAGGTGAAGCAGTACTTCCCCGAGGAGGAAGTCCTCGCGGGCATGTTCCGCGTGGTCGAGACGATCTACGGACTGAAGGTGAGCCGCGCCGAGGCCGAAAGCTACCACCCCTCGGTACGCTTCTTCGAGGTGGCCGACGCGGCCGGCAATCGCGTGGGGCAGTTCTACATGGACCTCTACGCACGCGAGCACAAGCGCGGCGGCGCGTGGATGGACGACGCGATCAATCGCCGGCGCCTCGGCCATCGCGTGCAGACCCCGGTCGCGTTCCTCACCTGCAATTTCTCGGGCCCGGTCGCCGGCCGGCCCGCGCTTTTCACCCACGCCGAGGTGAGCACGCTCTTCCACGAGTTCGGCCACGGCCTGCACCAGTTGCTCACCCAGGTCGACGAGCTCGGCGTCTCGGGCATCAACGGCGTCGAGTGGGACGCGGTCGAGCTCCCCAGCCAGTTCATGGAGAACTTCGTGTGGGAGTGGGACGTCGTGGCGCCGATGTCGCGCCACGTGGAGACCGGTGAGCGCATCCCGCGTGCGCTCTTCGACAAGCTGCTCGCGGCGAAGAACTTCCAGTCGGGCATGCAGTTCGTCCGGCAGCTGGAGTTCGCGCTCTTCGACATGAAGCTGCACGCGGGACCCGCGCCCGCCCCGGGCGGCGTGATCGCCCTCCTCGACGAGGTGCGCCGGCAGGTCGCGGTGGTTCCCACGCCCGACTACAACCGGTTCCCCAACCAGTTCTCGCACATCTTCGCCGGCGGGTACGCCGCGGGCTACTACAGCTACAAGTGGGCGGAGGTGCTCTCGTCGGACGCCTTCGGCGCTTTCGAGGAAGGCGGCGTGCTCAACCCCGAGATCGGCGAGCGCTTCCGCCGCGAGGTGCTCGCCTGTGGCGGCAGCCGCCCGGCGCTCGAATCGTTCGTGGCCTTCCGCGGCCGCAAGCCGCAGATCGACGCGCTTCTGCGTCATAATGGAATGACGGTGGCCTCGTGACATTCAGGGGAATTCGAAAGCGGGCCACGTACCGGAGGCAGGAGCCATGGGAGCTTCGATCGTGCTTCGCGCGGTGTGCGCCGCGCTGCTCGTCTCGAGCCTGAGCGCGCAAGCGCAGTCGACCGTCTACCGCTGGGTGGACAAGGACGGCAAGGTGCAGTTTTCCGACAGCCCGCCGCCGGCCGAGGCGAAGGACTCCACGCAGAAGCGAATGGGCGGAGGCTACGTCGACGAGGGCCAGATGCCCTACGCCACCCAGATGGCGATGCGCCGCAGCCCGGTGGTCCTCTGGGTGAGCGACGACTGCGGCGATGTCTGCG
>JANMYH010000328.1:0-11441 GCA_031381925.1 Burkholderiales bacterium
TGGCCCGCGCGCCGCAGGCGCTGCGCAACGTGCGCAACCACCTGAGCGTCGATCCGAAGGCGAAGATCGTCATGGTGATGCACGCCGCGGGGATCAACTTCCTGATGCGCGACGCGAAGGATGCCAACGGCAACCCGTTCGAGGTCACGGTCCAGGACCTCAAGGCGCAGGGCGTCGAGTTCCGGGTATGCGAGATCACGCTCAAGCAGCGCAACATCCAGAGGTCGCAGCTCATCGAGGATGTGACGTACGTGCCCTCGGGCGTGGCCGAGGTGAGCCGCTTGCAGGTCCAGGAAGGTTACGCATACCTGAAGCCGTAGTCGCAACACCAAAGAAATGCCAGAAGGAGGAGAAATTGAACCGGATGAAACGGGGCGCCATCGCGCTTTGCCTGTTGTCGACCGTGGGCGTGGTGGTCGCCCAGCAACCTCTCACGACGATCGAGGAGATCGAGCGTTACCGCGCTGCGCTCAGTGACGGCAGCCCCGGGGAGTTGTGGGAGGCGCGCGGTGAAGACCTCTGGAAACAGAAGCGCGGCCCGAAGGCCACGAGCCTCGAGCGCTGCGACCTCGGGCTCGGCCCCGGTGTGGTGAAGGGCGCGTACACCGTCCTGCCCAAGTACTTCGCGGATTCGGGGAGGGTTGAGGACCTCGAGTCGCGCCTGGTGACCTGCATGGTCACGCTGCAGGGCTTCGCGCCCGAGGAGGCGAAGAAAGACCCGTTCGGCGCACCCGGCAAGAAGGTGCCGATGGACGCCCTCGTCGCGTATGTCGCCGGACAGTCGCGCGGCATGAAGATGAACGTCGCCACCAGCCATCCCGCCGAGCAAGAGGCCTACGAGGTGGGCAAGAAGATTTTTTTCTTCCGGGGCGGATCGCACGATTTCTCCTGCCTCACCTGTCATGGTGCAGACAATCAGCGCATTCGCCTGCAGGAGTTGCCTAACCTGCTCAGGCAGGCTCACGCCCAGCGCGCCTACACCGCATGGCCTGGCTATCGGGTTTCCGAGGGCGAGATGCGTTCCATGCAATGGCGTCTGTATGAATGCTTCCGCCAGCAGCGCTTCCCCGCGCTCGACTTCACCTCGGACGCGTCGATCGCGCTCACGATGTTCCTCGCCAAGAATGCGAACGGCGGCGTGTTCAATGCGCCCTCGATCAAGAGATGAGAATGCGGACCGTGAACAAGACCAAGATCCTTGCCCTCTCGATCGCGGGTGTGCTCGCGGGCGGCTGCGCAGCCGTGGTGGTCAGCGACCAGCAGTACGCCGACAAGGCGCTCGCCGTCATGAAGGCCTCGTTCCAGCCGCAGGGCCAGGCCAAGCTCGACCGCCTCGACCAGGACGAGATGCAGCGCCTCTGCAGCCAATACGCGGAGAAGCCGATGCCCAGGGAGGTTGCCGATCGGCTAGAGAAGGCGCAGCAGGCGCTGATCAAGTACCCTGCCGGGGGCAGATATATTGGCGACTGGAGGGCCGGCGAAAGAATCGCGCAGTCGGGCCGGGGCATGCAGTTCAGTGACGATCCTGCGGCGCCCACCGGCGCGAATTGCTACGCCTGCCACCAGCTTTCGAAGGCGGAGCTCTCGTTCGGCACTATCGGCCCGCCGCTCTACAATTTCGCGAAGCTGCGCGGCTTCACCCCGGAGATGCAGAGGTACGCCTACAGCAAGGTGTACAACTCCCAGGCTTTCTCGGCGTGCTCCAACATGCCGCGGTTCGGCCATGCCGGCATCCTCACGGAGGAGCAAATCAAGGACGTCGTGGCGCTCCTGATGGATCCCGAATCGCCGATCAACAAATGAGGATCATTGCGTGGGGGGTTGCGCTGGTTCCGATGGTTGCGTTGGCGCAACCGGCGACCTTCACCACCACGTCCCTCACGCCTGAGACGGCCTTGAGGGCCGCGCAGGCCGCCCTCGCCAGGTGCCGCGTCGATGGCTACCAGGTGAGCGTCGCCGTGGTCGACCGCTCGGGGCTCACGCAGGTGCTGCTGCGCGATCGCTTCGCGGGACCGCATACCGTGGAGATCGCGACCAACAAGGCGTGGTCCGCGGTCTCGTTTCGCACCAATACGACCGAGATCGAAAAGGCGTCGCGTCCCGGCCAGGCGATGGCGGGGATCCGCCAGTTTCCCCGCATGGTGGCGGTCGGCGGCGGGTTGATGATCCAGGGCGGGGGCTCGCTCCTGGGCGCGATCGGCGTCTCCGGCGCGCCTGGCGGGGACAACGACGACGCATGCGCCGCCGCCGGCATCAAGGCGATCGCGGACGACCTCGAGTTCTAGGATGGACCGCCGTGCATTTCTGGAAGCGCTGGCGGTCGCAGTGGCTTCGGGCCTTCCGCTCGCATCGCGGGCCGCGCTGGGCGGAGACGGGAGGGAGCTCTACGACCTGCCGCGATTCGGCAACGTGAGCCTGCTGCATTTCACTGACTGCCACGCGCAGCTCCTGCCGGTGCATTTCCGCGAGCCCAACGTCAACCTCGGGATAGGCCCCGCGGAGGGGAGGGCGCCCCACCTCGTGGGGGAGCATTTTCTCAGGGCTTTCAAGATCGCCCCGCGGACGCGCAACGCGCATGCATTCACCTACCCCGAGTTCGAGCGCGCCGCGAAGGTCTACGGGCGCATGGGGGGATTCGCGCATCTCGCGACGTTGGTGAAGCAGCTGAAGGCGTCGCGGCCGGGAGCGCTCCTGCTCGACGGGGGCGACACGTGGCAGGGCTCCGCAACCGCCCTCTGGACGAAGGGCCAGGACATGATCGACGCTCAGAAGCTCCTCGGCGTGGACATCACGACAGGCCACTGGGAATTCACCTATGGCCAGGAGCGGGTGAGGCAGGTCGTCGACGGCGACTTCAAGGGGTCGGTCGAGTTCCTCGCGCAGAACGTCGTGACGGCGGACTTCAACGATCCCGTCTTCAAGCCCTACACGCTGCGCGAGATCAACGGCGCGACGATCGCGATCGTCGGCCAGGCGTTCCCGTACACGCCGATCGCCAACCCGCGCCATTTCGTGCCCGATTGGACTTTCGGCATCCAGGAGGAGGAGCTGCAGAAACGGGTGGCCGAGGCGCGCGCAAAGGGCGCCCAGGCAGTGGTCCTGCTGTCGCACAACGGGATGGACGTCGACCTCAAGCTCGCCGCGCGCGTGACCGGCATCGATGCGATCCTCGGCGGCCATACCCACGACGCGGTCCCGCTGCCGGTCGAGGTAAGGAACGCAACCGGCGTGACCCTCGTCACCAACGCGGGAAGCAACGGCAAATTCCTGGGCGTGCTCGACATGGACGTGCGCGACGGCCGGGTGCGGGAGATCAAGTACCGCCTGTTGCCGATCTTCTCCAACCTCCTGCCCGCCGATGCCGCGATGGCAGGCTACATCTCGAAGATGCGGGCGCCGCACCTGGCGAAGCTGGGCGAGAGCCTCGCGACCACCAGCGGATTGCTCTACCGTCGCGGAAACTTCAACGGCACCGTGGACCAGCTGATCCTCGATGCGCTGATGTCGGTCAAGGGCGCGCAGATCGCATTTTCCCCTGGATTCCGCTGGGGCACCTCGCTCTTGCCGGGCCAGGTGATCACCATGGAGCAGGTGATGGATTGGTCGGCGATCACCTATCCGCAGACCACGCTCAGCGACATCACCGGCGACATGATCAAGACCATCCTCGAGGACGTCTGCGACAACCTGTTCAATCCCGACCCGTACTACCAGCAGGGGGGCGACATGGTGCGGGTGGGGGGGCTCACGTATACCTGCACTCCTGGCGAAGGCATGGGCAAGCGCATCAGCGACATGCGCCTCCACGGCAAGCCGATCTCTGCCAGCAAGAGCTACAAGGTGGCGGGCTGGGCTCCCGTCGCCGAGGGCGCCAAGGGGGAGCCGATCTGGGAAGTGATCACGCAGTACCTGAAGGCACACAAGAGTATCGCGACCCCGAAGCTGAGCCTGCCGAGGCTGGTCGGCGTCGCGGGCAATCCGGGGCTCGGCTGATGAAGTGGGGGCCGGCCCTTCTCCTGCCGCTCGCCTTGGGGTGCTCGACGTTCGCGCGTGCCGTCGAGCTGCAGCCGATCCAGGTGACCCCCCGGGTTTTCTACGTCCAGGGAAAGCCGGGCATCGCGTCGGCGGAGAACGAAGGGTTCAACTCCAATGCGGGGTTCGTGGTCACCGATGACGGCGTGGTGGTCGTGGATGCGCTGGGGACTCCGGCATTGGGTGAGGCGCTGGTGAGGGCGATTCGGAAGGTAACCCCGAAGCCGATCAAGCGCGCGATCGTGACGCACTATCACGCGGACCACTTCTACGGCCTCGAGGCGCTCAAGAAGGCCGGAGCCGAAATCTGGGCGCATCGCGCGGCGCTCGAGTACTTGGATAGCGGGGAGGGCGCACGGCGACTGCAGCAGCGCGTCCGCGACCTCTTTCCCTGGGTGAGCGACACGACGCCCCTGGTCCGTGCCGACCGCTGGCTCGATGGGGACGAACGTTTCGAGATGGGCGGCGTTCGCTTCGAGGTCGTTCCCATGGGCCCCGCCCACTCGCCCGAAGACCTGATCGTCGTCGTGCCCGGCGAAGCGGTGATCTTCAGCGGCGACATCCTCTTTGCCGGGCGCATCCCCTTCGTGGGCGAGGCAGACAGCAAGCGGTGGCTCGAGCGGATCGGTACCCTGCTCGCGCTGGAGCCGGTGTTGATGGTGACGGGCCATGGGCCGGTCTCGCGCAACCCGCGTGCCGACCTCGCGCTCACGCGCGAGTATCTGCAGTACTTGCGGGCCGCCATGGGCAAGGCCGTCGACGAGCTCACGCCCTTCGACGAGGCCTACGCGAAGGTGGACTGGAGCCGCTATGCGAGGGTGCCCGCGTTCGACGTGGCGAATCGCATCAACGCGTACGGGACCTACATCCTCATGGAGCGCGAGGCGCTTTCGCGTTGAATCGGTAGTACGTCTGGTCGAGGAACGCGACGATGTGTTCCTCGTCCTCGGGAAACAGCTGCAGGCTCAACTCGCTGTTGCAGCGCGCGACCTGCGCCTTGAGCTTCTCCAACGACGTGACCCTGCGGTCCTTGCGCAGGTAGATCGCGCTCGCATCGCCCAGCGTCTTGTTGTGGTGGCAGGTCTCGCATTTCTTCTCGTCCACGAGCTTCCGGCCTTCCGCCGCGTCCGGTGCAGGTACGGCGACCTGGGGGGCGATAACGGCAAGCACGAGGAGGAGGAATCGCATTGGGATCACACGCTCTTATCTCATGTTGCCGGTGTGCCCCAGCGAATAGCGACCCGGTTGCGGCCAGACCGCGAGGCCGTGGGGCTCGATGCCGACCTTGATGACTTTCGCTTCCCCCGTGGTCGTATCGAACGCATAAACGACGTGGTCATAGCGACCCGAGAGCCAGAGCGTCTTGCCGTCGGCGCTCACGTTGCCCATGTCGGGACTTCCGCCGCCAGGAACCGGCCACGTCGCCTCGACCTTCTCGGTGGCGAAATCGACCACCGACACGCTGCCAGGACCGCCCCTGGCGCCGTGGATCCTGTGGGAGCCGCGATTGGCGACGTAGAGCTTCTTTCCATCGCGGCTGGGGTAGATGCCGTGGGTTCCCTTGCCGGTCCTCACGAAGCCGACTTCCTTGAAGGTCTCGCCGTCGATCACGAAGATCCCGTCGGCGTGCATGTCGGCAACGAAGAATCGCCTGCCGTCGGGCGAGACGCGAACGTCCTGGGGCATCCCGCCCTTCGACAGGCGCAGGTACCCGACCACCTTGCGATTCACGAGGTCGACCTTGACCAGGCTCTTGGCGAACTCGCACGTGAAGATGGCGAAAGTGCCGTCGATGGAGAAGTCCGCGTGGTTGATCCCGGCGCAGCGCGGCGTCGGGATCAGGTACTGCATCTCCATGGTCTTCGCGTCGCGGAACGCGAGGCGCTTCTCGGCCTCCTCGACCACGATCGCGCTCTTGCCGTCGGGGGAGAAGTACATGTTGTAGGGATCGTGTACCGCGATCGGCGGCCCCGGCTTGCCGGTCCTCGGATCAATCGGCGTGAGGGATCCCTTGGTGGTGCGCTCCGCGTTGTTCGTGACCCAGAGGGTCTGCATGTCCCACGACGGCACGACGTGCTGTGGATTGAGGCCCACCTTGAACTTGTCCACGACCTTGAAGCTCCTGGGATCGATCACGTACACGTCGTTCGACTGCACGTGGGGGACGTACACCAGTTCGAGGTGATCGGCCAGCGCCGGGCTCACTTTACCGGCGGCAATCTCGCTGTAAAGGTTCTGCGGATCCACGACCGAGGGCATGCCTGGTACGGTCTGGACCTGGGCGAGGGCACTCGCCGCGAAATGACCGAGCGCAACCAGTAGCGTGCCGCGAATTCGATGACTCAAGCGTACGAGCTCCGTGAAAGGGGTCTGCCCCCATTTTACCGGTGCGGGGCGGCTTTCATCACGGCATCGGCGGTGCGGTCGATCACGGACTCGAGAATCGCGCGGCCGTTCTCCACGGCCGCGCCCTTGGGATCACGCACCATCTTCGCATCGACCGCCAGCGTTGCCGCGGTGTCCTCGATGCCCGCGTGTTCCATCTCCCGGTAGTAGGCCGCGGGAACCAGCACTCCCTTCACGCGCCCCGCGACGTTGCGCAGGTTCTTGGCGTATCCCCCATGGTCTCCGAGGAGTACCACTGTGGTGAACCCGTGCGTCATGAGGCTGCGCGCCGCGGACTCGAGAGTGCGCTCGAACACATCCTCGGGGATCGTGATCGTGCCGGGATGCTTCATATGCTGCGTGGGGGGGTCGATGCGGCCCTCCGGAACGTAGGCGATGACGGGTGCGACGACAGCGTTGCCGAGCTTCGCCGCGATCTGGCCTGCGAGATATCGGGCGCGTGCATTGTGCTTGCCGAGGACGATATGCGAGCCGTTCCACTCGGTTCCGCCGATGGGGATGAGGACGGTGGTCTTTCCGGATCGAACCGCGGCGAAGACCTCCGGCGACGTGAGCTCCTCGAGGAAAACCGAGCTTTGCGCGAACGCGGGAATGACGAAGAGCAGGGCCGACAGCGCCGCGAGCTGCGGGGCGATCAGGGGCTCGTCCTTCGGGCGGCGGTGGCCAGCAGCGATTCGAGCGCGTCGAAGTCTACGGGCTTCGTAAGGTGGTATGCGAATCCAGCCTGCTTGGAACGGGCGCGGTCGCTCTTCTCGCCCCAGCCGGTTACCGCAACCAGGAGCGTTCCCCGGGCGGCGGGGGTGCTGGAGATGCGCTCCGCAACCTGGAAGCCATCGACGGTCGGCATGCCGATGTCCACCAACGCGACCTGCACGTCACCCTTGGCGGCGCGCTGGACGGCTTCCTCGCCACCATAGGCCGCCTGGACACGATGCCCGTACGCTTCGAGCACCTCGGCGAGGCTGTCCGCGGCATCGTGGTTGTCGTCCACCACGAGAATCGAAAGCTTGGCGTCGCTGCGCGCGGAGGTTTCGCCATGGTGAGCGACGCTCGGCGCTCCGGCCATGAGCGGCAGCCGCAGGACAAATTCGGCGCCCTTGCCGGGACCGTCGCTCCTGGCTTCGATCGTGCCGCCGTGTGCTTCGACCAGCTCCTTGGTGACGTGCAAGCCGATGCCCAATCCCTCGCTGCTCGGCTTTCGCTCGCCGCCTGCCTCTGTATAGAGCTGGAAGATCTTGGGGAGGGCTTCAGGCGGGATCCCGGCCCCCTGGTCCTTCACCGACAACACCGCATGGCCGCGCTCCTCGAAAGCGTGGACGCGGATCGTGCTTTGCTGCGGAGAAAACCTGACCGCGTTCTGCAGGACATTGCCGATGGCCTGCTGCAGGCGCGAAGGATCGGCGTGCACGAGGAGAGGCTCGTCTGGAACCGAGACGTTGACCTCGCGCCGATGGGCGTTCACGCAGGCCCTCGTGGCTTCCAGCGCCGCGCCGACGATCTGCTGGATGCTCACGTTCTCGAAGGCGAGGTGGGACTTCTGCGTGACGCGAATGACGTCGAGGAGGTCCTCGACGAGTTTCGAGAGCTTCACCACCTGGCGGTCGATCGCGTCGGTGGGCCGGGCGAGCTCGGCATCCTTTACGCGTGCCTTGATCAGCCAGGCATTGGTGCGGATGGCGTGGATGTGGTTCCGAAGCTCGTGCGACAGCAGCGCGAGGAACTGGTCCTTGGCGCGATCGGCCTTTTCGAGCTCGTCGATTCGCGCCTGGAGGTCCCCCGTCTCGTCGCGGGTCAGGTTGTGCGCCATGGCCTGTGCGAGGTTTCTTTGTTTGGACCGCTATTCTGGACCTAAATGGAGTCGGGGGCGGGGCGGCCCCGCCGGCCTTTTTTTACGGGAACGCGGCCGGCCCTCGACCGTCGAATGGTACGTGTCCCGCACCACAATCACTTCCGCCCAGCTTTACGCGATCCTGGATCGCGAGTTCCGGGCGCTGCGAACTCCGGACTGTTCCAGTTGCCGGGTTCCGCTGCCGTACTGGCGCTCTCCCCCGGATGACGTCTCGGCCAACTGGAACATCGGAACCCCCACGGACTGCCCCAACGGCTGTCACCTCGTCATCGCAGAGCTGCTTGCGAGGCTGTGGAGCCGCTACGACATGGAGCCTGAACGGCCGCAGTGAAAAGGGCCAGCGCGTGGCTGGCCCTTCTGGAAATATGGCTCCCCGGGTTGGGATCGAACCAACGACCACACGATTAACAGTCGCGTGCTCTACCGCTGAGCTACCAGGGATCGGAAAGCTCATGATTTTAGCTGTTTTCAGCCGCCTGAGCAAACCCGAAACGCCCCTAGTGACGGGTCTCGTTGCCCTCTACCGTGGCCATTCGCTCGTTTTCCCGCTCATCGGCCAGCATCAGGCGGATCTTGTTGCGGGCCTGAAGGAACGGGGAGCTTCGCCCGGCTCGCCCGAGATACTCGTCGAGGTCGTCGTGCTCCTCCCGCAACCGTCGGATTAGGGCGAGGAACATCTCTGTGAGGTCGGGATCGAACTGCGTCCCTCCTCTGCTACGGATCTCCTCGATGGCTTGATCCATCGGCCAGGGCTTGGAGAACGGGCGGCCGTGGGTAAGGGCGTCGAACACGTCCGCAAGCGCGACGATGCGCGCGTGGATCGGAATGCGCTTTCCGGCAAGCCTCGAAGGATAGCCCTGACCGTTCCACCATTCGTGGTGGAAGCGCGCAATTTCCTCGGCCATTCGGAGCTGGGGGATGTTGCTCTTGGAGAGGAGCTCTGCGCCGATGACTGTGTGAGCAGACATGAAATGGCGCTCGGCCTCTCGCAACTCCTCCGAATTCAGGACAATTCGATCAGGAACAGCGAGTTTGCCAATGTCATGTAGGCGGGCGGCCAAGTCAATTGCGAGGCACGACTCCGCACTCCAACCGAGATCTCTGGCGAATAACGATGCAAGTCTGCCGACTCGATATCCATGCTCGCCGCTTGCCTCCTCCTTAAGATCGGCTGTAACGGCGAAACGCTCCAACATATCAACTCGCGAGTTGACGATCTCTCGCTCGGCCACCTGCGCACGCAAATGCGCCTCTCGATTAGTGAAGGTCTGCAGATCCGCATTCTCGGAGAAGATGAGAAGTGGGTCGTGGGGTTGAGACTGAAGAGACACTAACGCCAGAAGACCCTTTTCTCGACCTTCTCGAATGCACTTAAGCAGCAGCCTCAAGGTACTTAGGGCCTGTTCGGGGCGCGAGGCGTGATCGTATCCAGACACCAGCGCCTTCAAGGCGGAGGCATGCTCTGGTGTTCCCGTCTCGCCCGAGACCCTAAGGGAATCTTCCAGCAGCGCGAGGCCTTTATCGACATCCCCGCCATGAATCTCGCAGAGACCCCAGGACACTCCAGCAACAAACTTACTCCGCTTCGTCCCACTTCGCTGCGAATACCTTTGACAGGCTTGGGAATGAAAACGAGCAGCCCCCAATTTTCCCAATTCCAATGCTAATTGGACAAACGTAAATTCCCGCACCACACGACCCAGCGCCTGGAAGGCATCGAGTGGTTCTTCACTTTTCTCAAGACACAATGCAATCGTCTGAAGGCCGTCGCGATACTCGCCTAAGTGAAAGTAGCTTTGTGCAAGATTACACAGTGCGGCTGCTTCACTCGTTGGAGAATCGGGCAACTTCTTGGCGACGCTGATTGCCTGCACGAAGCACGGGATGGCTTCGCGGTAAAGGCCAGCATAATTTAGCGCGAGCCCTAGGTTATTTAGAATCGCTGCCTCACCCTCAAGATCCTCGGTTTCTCTAGCTAGCTCGAGTGCCTGAGCGTATTGCAGTACTGCCTCACCAGAATCCCCGAGGTGTGCATAGGCAATCCCGCGCAAGGTGTGAGCTTTCCGAAGCCAAGATTTATTGCGAGTCTGCTCGGCGAGATGGCCCAACTGGACGGCGCATTCAAGTGCTTCCACATCGAAACCGTTGCTAAATAGGAACGAGCCACTATCCCAGAGGCACGTCATCCGCATTTCTGCGTGAGCTATGCCTCGGATCCGAGCGAGAGCACGTACGGCACTGGCCACGAACTCAAATGACTCTGGAGAACCCTTGACAAATCGATGTTTGAGTTCGACAGAGAGGCGGGACAGGGCAATCTTGTACTCCGGTTCGGACGGACCGTTTGTACCGCGAAACAGCGCCTCGAACTGCTCGTTGAGACCTGATCCCATGGCGAACTTCCGTTGGACTTTCGCGTTGACTAAGGCCGCTGGCGCTTTAGCGCTGCATATCTAAGCGACTTCCACTGCCTTCCCCGTCGCCTTGGCTCTTGTGCAAGGCATTCCAAATTCTCGATCGTGCCTGCAGGAATGGCGATTGATGAGCAGCTTGGCCCAAGAAGGAGTCCAAGTCGATATGGTCATTGCGTAAACGCTGCACCAATACGACAAACAAATCGCATAGCTGCGGCTCAAACTGCAACCCCTTCAACTGAGCAATCTCGTCTAGGGCGGAATCGAGAGGCCAGGCAATCTTGTAAGGACGCTTGTGAGTAAGTGCATCAAACACATCGGCCAATGCAGTGATTCGCGCGGCCAACGGAATTCCCGAGCCCGATAGGTTGCCTGGATAGCCGCTACCGTCCCACCACTCGTGATGATGGCGGGCAATTTCCTCAGCCATTTGCATGTGAGGTATGTTGCTTTTTGAGAGCAATTCGGCCCCGACGGTAGTGTGAGTGCGCATGATCTGGCGCTCCGCATCGTTCAGCTTCTCGGGTTTAAGGAGAATTGCGTCGGGAACGCCGATTTTGCCGATGTCGTGGAGGCGAGCTGCTAACTCGATCATGTAACAGGTGTCGTCATCACAACCAAATTCTTGGGCAAGAAGTCCGGCAAGTTTGCCAACCCTGTAAGAGTGCTCGCCGGTCGAGTCGTCGCGAAGCTCGGCCGTAACAGCAAGTCTTCAGGCGGGTAGCCGGCCAGGTAGTTCG
>JANMYH010000335.1:0-1936 GCA_031381925.1 Burkholderiales bacterium
GAGGGGGCAACCCCGAAGCCAACGCAGATGGCGCACCCAAGACAGGTTTTCCCGCGGTCTTTCGCGGGCGCTCCTGACGAGAGGTCGCTATGTTTAAGGAGAAGGACCTTGAGTCTGAATCTTGAAGAGAAGAAGGAAGTCGTGGCGGAGGTCTCCGCTCGCCTGGCCAACGCGCAGTCGGTGGTGCTTGCCGAGTATCGCGGCCTGGCGGTCGAGCAGATCACCGTGCTGCGTTCGCAGGCGCGCGCTTCCGGTGTCTACCTTCGAGTGATGAAGAACTCCCTCGCGCGCCGCGCGGTCAAGGGAACGCCGTTCGAGAAGCTGTCCGACCAGATGGTCGGCCCGCTCGCCTACGGCATTTCCGACGACCCGGTGGCGGCCGCGAAGGTGCTCCACGCCTACTCGAAGGGCAACGACAAACTCGTCATCAAGGGTGGGGCGATGCCCAACTATTTGATGACGGCCAAGGAAATCGGCAATCTTGCCACCCTGCCGGGCCGCGAGGAGTTGCTCTCCAGGCTGCTCGGGACGATGCAGGCGCCGATCGCCAAGTTCGTCCAGACGCTCAACGAAGTGCCGTCCAGGTTCGTCCGCACCGTCGCGGCCGTCCGGGACCAGAAGGAGAAGGCTGCGGCCTGATCCTCCACGACCCATTTAAATCACTGATCAGGAGCCCAATATCATGGCTGTCGCCAAGCAAGAAATCCTCGACGCGATCGGGAGCATGACCGTCCTCGAGCTCTCGCAGCTCATCAAGGACATGGAAGAGAAGTTCGGCGTCTCCGCCGCCGCCGCAGCAGTCTCCGTTGCCGCGCCCGCGGCCGGGGGTGGCGCCGCTGCTGCCGAGGAGAAGACCGAGTTCACCGTGATGCTCATCGCAGCCGGTGAGAACAAGGTAAACACCATCAAGGCCGTGCGCGAAGTCACGGGCCTGGGCCTGAAGGAGGCCAAGGACCTGGTCGACGGCGCGCCGAAGCCGGTGAAGGAAGGCATCAACAAGGCCGAAGCCGACGCCCTCAAGAAGAAGATGGAAGAGGCCGGCGCGAAGGTCGAAATCAAGTAAGCCGGACGGCGATGGAGCGGTTTTCGCCGCTTCATCGCCGGCACCCCGTTGGAGATGCCAAATTCAAGCCCCTGACGGGTCTTGAATTTGTCTTCTGAAGCGACTGCAGGAGACGGGTTTGGTCGGGCCGTGCGTTCCAGTACGGCTGTCCGCCAGCGGCTCGTAGGGGCGAGCCACCATGCCCATAGCGCCAGTCGGGTGCAAACAAACGGCGCGCGCTCGCGTCCGTGATTCCGGAGCCCCCATGACCTACTCGTTCACCGAGAAGAAACGTATCCGCAAGAGCTTCGCAAAGCGTGCGGCCGTGCTGGATGTGCCGTTCCTCCTCGCGACCCAGATCAACTCGTATGCGGAATTCCTCCAGGCCGAGGTCCCCGGCGACACCCGCCGCGACATGGGGCTGCAATCGGCCTTCAAGTCGGTGTTCCCGATCTCCAGCCACTCGGGCAACGCGCGCCTCGAGTTCGTGAGCTACGTTCTCGGCGAGCCACCCTTCGACGTGGTCGAGTGCCAGCAGCGCGGCCTCACCTTCGCGAGCCCGCTGCGCGCCAAGGTGCGCCTCACGATCATGGACCGCGAGGCTTCCAAGCCCACGGTGAAGGAAGTGAAGGAGCAGGAGGTCTACATGGGCGAGATTCCGCTCATGACCCGCAACGGCTCCTTCGTGATCAACGGAACGGAGCGCGTCATCGTCTCCCAGCTTCACCGTTCGCCGGGCGTGTTCTTCGAGCACGATCGCGGCAAGACCCACTCCTCCGGCAAGCTCCTCTTCTCGGCGCGCGTGATTCCCTACCGCGGCTCGTGGCTCGACTTCGAGTTCGACCCGAAGGACTACCTCTATTTCCGCGTCGACCGCCGCCGCAAGATGCCGGT
>JANMYH010000347.1:0-4138 GCA_031381925.1 Burkholderiales bacterium
TCGAGCGCGGCGTGCGGGTCGCCCGCAAGCACATCGGGTGGTACACGAAGGGGCTCGCGAACTCGGCCGTGTTTCGCTCCCGCATGAACACCCTCGATGACTCCGCGGCGCAGCTCGCCGCCGTGGCCGAATTCTTCGATGGGCTCGCCGCGCGCTCGTGCGAGCTCGAGTACGAACCCGACGACGAGGTCGCGCTTGCAGCCTAAACACCGGGGCCGGGGCGACTCGGACGCGAGGGACAACGAGCTGTCGTCGACGGTGCGCAAGGTCATGCGCCAGTACTTCAAGGACCTCGACGGCGAGAAGGCCTCGGGCATCTACGAAATGGTGGTGAGCGCGGTGGAGAAGCCGATGCTCGAGGTGGTGATGCTCCAGGCCCAGGGAAACCAGACGCGCGCGGCCGAGCTGCTGGGGCTGAACCGAAACACACTGCGCAAGAAGCTGCAGCACCACGGACTTGACTGACGGGGTCGCCTTGCCTGGATTCCCGCCTGCGCGGGAATGACGAATGGAAAACCACCTCATAAAGATCCGCCGGGCGCTCATCAGCGTCTCGGACAAGCAGGGCGTGGTGGAATTCGCCCGGTCGCTGCTCACCCACGGCGTGGAGATCCTCTCGACCGGAGGCACCGCGCAGCTGCTCAAGCTGAACGGAATCGTCGTGACCGAGGTGGCGCAGCACACCGGCTTTCCCGAGATGATGGAAGGGCGCGTCAAGACCCTCCACCCCAAGGTGCACGGCGGCATCCTCGCGCGCCGCGACCGGCCCGACCACGTGCGGGCGATGGAGCAGCACGGCATCCCGCCGATCGACATGGTGGTGGTGAACCTCTATCCGTTCGAGCAGACGGTGGCCAGGCCCGGCTGCTCGATGGAAGACGCGATCGAGAACATCGACATCGGCGGCCCGGCGATGGTGCGCGCGGCCGCCAAGAACCACGCGTTCGTGGCCGTGGTCACCGACCCCGCCGACTACGCCTCCCTGATCCCGAAGATGAAGGCCACGGGCGGCAAGCTCGGGCTTGCGGAGCGCTATTCGCTCGCGGCCAAGGCCTTCAGCCATACGGCCGAATACGACGGGATGATTTCGAGCTGGCTCACCGCGCGCGAACCGGGGGGCGTGGCGCGCCCGTTCCCCGAGCGCCTGAACCAGCAATGGCGGCTCGCGCAGGCGCTGCGCTACGGCGAGAACCCGCACCAGTCGGCCGCGTTCTATGTCGAGCGCAACCCTCCCGCCGGGACGCTCGCGGGCTTCACCCAGCTGCAGGGCAAGGAGCTCAGCTACAACAACATCGCCGATGCCGATGCCGCGTGGGAGTGCTGCCGCAGCTTCGAGGTCTGCGCGTGCGTGATCGTGAAGCACGCCAACCCGTGCGGAGTGGCGGTGTCGGAGGCACCGCTCCAGGCATACCGCAACGCCTTCCTCACCGATCCCACCTCGGCTTTCGGCGGGATCATCGCCTTCAACCGGACGGTCGATGGCGCCACTGCGCAAGCCGTGGCGAAGCAGTTCGTCGAGGTGGTGATCGCGCCCGGCTACGACGAGGACGCCCGGCGCGTCTTCCGCGCGAAGCAGAACGTGCGGCTGCTGGCGATCGGCGCGCAACGCAGCCCCAACCGCCTCGACATGAAGCGCGGCGGCGGCGGCCTGCTGGTGCAGACCACCGACGACCATGACGTGGCCGAGTTGCGTATAGTCACCCGCCGCGATCCGTCGAAAACCGAGATGAACGACCTCATCTTCGCTTTTCGCGTGGCCAAGTTCGTGAAGTCGAACGCGATCGTCTTTTGCCGGGGCGGGATGACGCTCGGCGTGGGCGCGGGCCAGATGAGCCGCGTGGATTCGACCCGCATCGCGGCGATCAAGGCGAAGAACGCGGGGCTGTCCCTGCGCGGGTCGGTGGCGGCTTCCGACGCGTTCTTTCCGTTTCGCGACGGCCTGGACGTGGTCGCCAGGGCGGGCGCGCGGGCGGTGATCCAGCCCGGCGGGAGCGTGCGCGACAACGAGGTGATCGCCGCCGCCGACGAGCACGGCATCGCGATGGTCTTCACCGGCATGCGGCATTTCCGCCATTGAAGATCCTGGTCGTAGGCTCGGGGGGCCGGGAGCACGCGCTGGCGTGGCGCCTCGCGCAATCGCCCAAGGTGTCGCGCGTCTTCGTGGCGCCCGGGAACGCGGGAACGGCCCATGAGGAGGGCTGCTTCAACCTCGATATCGAAGCGATTCCCGACTTGGTGAAGTTCGCCCGCGACGGCGGCATCCACGCGACCGTGGTCGGCCCCGAGGCGCCGCTCGCCGCCGGGATCGTGGATGCGTTCCGCGCCGTGGGGCTGCGCGTCTTCGGCCCATCGAGGATGGCCGCCCAGCTCGAGGCTTCCAAGGATTTCGCCAAGCGTTTCATGGCGCGCCACGACATTCCTACCGCGCATTACGCGACGTTCACCGACGCGAAGGCCGCCCATGCGCACGTGATGAAGCGCGGCGCGCCGATCGTGGTGAAGGCCGACGGGCTCGCCGCGGGCAAGGGCGTGGTGGTCGCGGCCACGGTCGACGAGGCGCACGCGGCGATCGATACGATGTTCGCCGGTGCAAAGCCTGGCGATCCTGCCCACCGCGTGGTGATCGAGGAGTTCATGGAGGGCGAGGAGGCGACCTTCATCGTGATGGTGGATGGCAGGAACGTGCTGCCGCTCGCCTCGAGCCAGGACCACAAGCGCATCTTCGACGGCGACCGCGGCCCGAACACCGGTGGCATGGGCGCCTATTCGCCGGCACCGGTCGTCACGCCCGACGTGCACCATCGCGTGATGAGCGAGATCATCAATCCGACGGTGAGGGGGATGGCCGCCGAGGGCGTGCCGTATACCGGGTTCCTGTACGCGGGCCTGATGATCGCCGCCGACGGCACGCCGCGGGTGGTGGAGTTCAACTGCCGCCTGGGCGACCCCGAGACCCAGCCGATCCTGATGCGGCTCAAGACCGATTTCCTCACGCTGGTGGACCACGCGATCGATGGCACGCTCGACGCGGTCGAGGCCGAGTGGGACCGCAGGGCGGCGCTCGGCGTGGTGATCGCCGCGTTCGGTTATCCCGGCACGCCGCGCCGCGGCGACGAGATCAGCTACCTGCCGAAGAACGACGAAGACGTCCACGTCTTCCACGCGGGCACCGCGCTGGGGGGTGGCAAGGTCGTGACCCATGGGGGGCGCGTGCTGTGCGTGACGGCCCTGGGGGACAAGGTGAAGATCGCGGCGGCGCGCGCCTACGAGTTCGTCGACCGGATCCGCTTCGACGGCATGCAGTTCCGGCGCGATATCGGGCACCGGGCCATCAACAAGCGATAGGCCCCGGGTGTTCATCGGACACTATGCCGTCGCGTTCGCCGCCAAGAAGGCGGTTCCGGCAGTGTCGCTGGGCACGTTGTTCCTCGCGGTCCAGCTCGCGGACCTGGTGTGGCCGGTGCTGGTCCTCGCCGGGGTCGAGCGTTTCGAGATCCGGCCCGGGATCACCGCGTTCACGCCGCTCGATTTCGTCCACTACCCGTACTCGCACAGCCTCGTGGCGCTTGCCGCTTGGGGGACAGCGCTCGGGGTGGGATACGCGATCGCACGCAAGTCGGGGCCGCGCCCGGCCATCGTGCTCGCGGCCCTCGTCCTGAGCCACTGGCTCCTCGACTTCATCACCCATCGGCCGGATATGCCGTTGAGCATCGGCGATTCTCCGAAGGCGGGCCTGGGCCTCTGGAACTCCATTCCCGCCACGGTGGCCGTGGAAGGCATCCTCTTCGCGGCCTGCGTGTGGATGTATGCGCGCGCGACCCTTGCGATTGATCGCGCGGGCAAGTGGGCGTTGTGGAGCCTCGTCGCGTTCCTCGGGGTCGTCTACGTCGCGAACTTCATGGGTCCGCCCCCGCCCTCGGTGATGGCGGTCGCGTGGAGCGCCCATGCGCTGTGGCTCGTCGTGGCGTGGGGCTACTGGATCGACCGGCACCGGAGGATGGCGCCATGAACGCGGCCGCGGTGCGCGAGTACCTCGTCGGATTGCAGGAGCGCATCGTCGCGCAACTGAGCGCGCTCGACGGCCAGCGCTTCCTGCGTGACGAGTGGAAGCGTCCCGAAGGCGGCGGCGGCATCTCGC
>JANMYH010000386.1:0-16388 GCA_031381925.1 Burkholderiales bacterium
TGGATCAGCGCGCAGCACGCGAGGGTCTTGCCCACGCCCGTATCGGTGCCGGTGACGAAGATGCCGCGGGTCATGACCGCGCCCGCGGGAAATCGATGATTCTCCGCCCGTCGGCGACGCGCTTCGGAGCCGCGCGCCACGCGTGCCCGTAGATCACTTCGTAGGTTGCGGGCAACACGCCGTTGCGGCGCGCTTTCTCGTAGGCGGCGAGGAGGTCACGCCAGCGGCCGCGCCCCGACAAGCCGCGCGGGCGCCCCGGCAGGGAATTGTGCGCACCGATCGCCTTGAGGTCGCGTGCTACCGCCTCCACGCTCGCGTATTCGAGCGTGATGACCTCCATCTCCATCACCGGGTCGACGAAGCCCGCATGGACCAGCGCGTCTCCCAGGTCGTGCATGTCGACGAACGCGTTCACGTGCTGGAAGCCGTCGACCGCGGCAAACGCGGCACGCAGCTCCTTGAGCGTATCGGGGCCGAAGGTCGAGAACATGAAGAGGCCGCCGGTCGATACCACGCGCGCGGCCTCCTCGAATACCCGTTCGGGCCGCGTCCATTGGAGCGCGAGGTTGGAGAACATGAAGGATGCCGACGCATGGGCGAGCGGCAGGCGCTCCGCGTCGCCGCAGATGAGCCGCGGGTGCGGCCGGCGCAGCGCGCGTGCGATCCACGACGTGCGCCTGGCAGCGATCTCGAGCATCGGCCGCGCGATGTCGACGCCCACAAGGTCCGCGCGCGGAAAACGCTTGCGAAGGGGGTCGAAGAAAAGACCGGTGCCGCAGCCGATATCGACGACGAGCGAAGGGTCGATGCGGATCGGATCGAGGTGCTTCAGCAGCCGCAGGCCGACCTCGCATTGCAGGACGTTATTGCTGTCGTAGGTCCTTGCGGCGCGCTCGAAGGAGCGGCGAACCGCGCGTTTCTCGGGAACGGGGAGATCAGCCAACGAAGGACTCCAAGGCGCGCACGAAGGCATCGCGATGCGTGAAAAATGGGATATGCGCGGCGTCGGCCAGCTCGAGCGCCTCGGCCCCGGGGATATGCGCAGCGAGCCAGCGGCCGGCCTCGACCGGTGCGAGCACATCGCGCGTGCCGTGGATCACCAGCGTGCGGGGCAGCGCGGGAGCCTCAGACCGCAAGTCCGTAGCCCGCAGCCATTCCAGCGTGCCGGCAAGCGCAGGGGCCTCCGGCGCCCCGCGATCAAAGAGGCGCTGCGTGAAGGCGCGAATCGCTTCGCGCCCTCGCGCTCCCGGCAGCGCGTTCAAGCGCACGAACTTCACGAGAGTCGCCTCGCGGTCGCTCTCCAGCCCGGAGGCGAAGTCGTCGAGTGTTGCGTCCTTCATCGCGTGGTGCCACCCGGGGCGCGCGGTGAAAGCGGGTGTGGCGCTGACCAGGACAAGCGCGCCCACCTTGTCGGGAGCGAGCCGCGCCATGCGCTGCGCCACCAGGCCCCCGAGGGACCATCCGCATACCACCGTCGCGGCGGGCAGCTCCGCCGCGATGCGCTCGGCAGCGTCATCGAGCGTGCCGACCGGGGCGGCAGCGGAGTGGCCGTGACCCGGCAGGTCGATGGCGTGGACCCGGAACCGTCGCGCGAGCTCCGGGAGCGTCTCGTCCCAGACGCCGGAATGCAGGCCCCAGCCGTGAAGCAGCGCGAGGTCGGGACCCTTGCCATGGCGCTCGACATGCAGCGTCACGGCGCAACGCACTCGGCCAGCGCGGTGGCGAGGCCCTCCACGTCGGCGCGCGAATGCGCCGCCGACAGCGAGACTCGCAGGCGCGAGGTCCCCTCGGGCACCGACGGCGGACGGATCGCGGGCACGCAGTAACCGCGTTCGAGGAGCCGCGCGCTGGCTTCGAGCGCGCGCGTCGGATCCTCGAGCACCAGCGGCTGGATTGCCGTCATCGAGGGCGATACGTGCAGCCGCGCGGTGCCGGCGGCGGCACGAAACTGGGCGATGCGATCGCGCAGGCGTGCCACGATCGAGGGATCGGCGTCGAGGAGATCCATCGCGGCGATCGCCGCGGCGGCGACGACCGGAGGAAGCGCGGTCGAATAGATATAGGTGCGCGCGCGCTGCACCAGCCACTCGATGACTTCTGCCGAGCCGCCGACGAACGCCCCATAACCCCCCAGCGCCTTGCCGAGCGTGGCCATGTAGACGATGCGCGCCGACGACACGCCGAAGTGCTCGAGACAGCCGCGGCCGCGTGCCCCGAGGACGCCGATGCCGTGGGCGTCATCGAGCAGCAGCCACGCGTCGTGGCGCTCGCAGAGCGCGAGCAGACCGGGCACCGGGGCCAGGTCGCCATCCATGCTGAAGACCGCGTCGGTCGCGACGAGGCGCACCGTGGCCCGCGACGCGGCGAGGCGCGCGGCGAGCGCTTCGAGGTCGAGATGGGGATAGCGCGTGAAGGTGGCGCGCGACAGCAGCGCGCCGTCGACCAGGCAGGCATGGTCGAGGCGATCGGCGAAGATCTCGGCGCTCCGGTCGCAGAGCGCTGCGATGACGCCGAGGTTCGCCGCGTAGCCGCTCGAAAAGAGGAGCGCACGCGGCAATCCGGTGAAGCGCGAGAAGCGCAGCTCCGCATCGAGATGCGCGCGTGTCTGGCCGCTGACCATGGGAGAGGCGCCGCTTCCCATGCCCCACGCATCGAGGGCGGCATGGGCCGCGGCGCGCAGCTGCGGGTGGTTCGCGAGCCCCAGGTAGTCGTTGCTCGAGAAGTTGAGCGCCTCGCGCCCGTCGACGGTGATGCGGTGGCCCTGGGGCGAATCGAGGACACGCCGCGTCCGGATGAGGCTGTCGCGTTCGAGCGTGGCGAGCCCGTCGGCCAGCCGGTCTGCAAGCCCGCCCATCGAAGGCTACGAGGACTGCAGGCCGAGGGCCGCGAACAACGCGTCGTCGCTTTGCACCTCGGGATTGCCGGTGGTGAGCAGCTTCTCGCCGTAGAAGATCGAGTTGGCGCCGGCGAAGAAGCAGAGCGCCTGCTGGGCTTCGCTCATCCCGGCGCGACCGGCCGAGAGTCGAACCATGCTCGCCGGCATGAGGATGCGTGCGACTGCGATGGTGCGCACGAACTCCATCCATGGAAGTTTTCCAGTGCCCTCGAGCGGCGTCCCCTCGACCTGCACCAGCTCGTTGATGGGCACCGATTCCGGCGGGGGATCGAGGCTCGCGAGCTGCGCGATCAGGCCCGCGCGGCTCGTGCGCGTCTCGCCCAGGCCCACGATGCCGCCGCAACACACCTTCAGGCCCGCCCCGCGAACCCGGCCCAGCGTATCGAGCCGGTCCTGGTAGTCGCGCGTGGTGATGACCTCGCCATAGAACTCCGGCGCGGTGTCGAGGTTGTGGTTGTAGTAGTCGAGGCCGGCGTCGCGAAGCTGCTCGGCTTGTCCCTGCCTCAGCATGCCGAGCGTGCAGCAGGTCTCCAGGCCGAGCGCCTTCACTTCACGCACCATGTCCAGGACCGGGGCCAGGTCGCGCGCCTTCGGTCCACGCCATGCCGCACCCATGCAGAAACGCGTGGCCCCATGGGCTTTCGCGGCGCGGGCGGCGGCGGTGACTTCGGCAAGCGGCAGCATCTCCTGGCTCTCGACGCCGGTCTGGTAACGCGCGGCCTGCGGGCAATAGCCGCAGTCCTCGGGGCATCCGCCCGTCTTGATCGACAACAGCGTCGAGCGCTGCACGCGGTTCGGATCGAAATTCTCGCGGTGGACGGTATGCGCGCGGAACAGCAGATCGTTGAAGGGAAGGTCAAAGAGCGCCAGGGCCTCGGCGCGCAGGCCTTCCAACGCCGAATCGGGCGGCGCGGCGGCAGGGGAAAACTTGACGACGGTATCCAGGGAACGGCTCCTCGTAAGATTCTGATAATTCGTGAAATTTACCGAGATGTCAATTTTGGGGAAGGCGGGACCCTTACATCTGCTCGAAAAAGTGGCGGGGTGGGTGGGGCACGATTGCCTGCTCTGTGGCAGCCCCTCCGGTGCATCCTTCACATGCAGGGCGTGCGAGACGCGCATGCCGTGCTGCCAGGGGCCCTGCGACGATGCCCTTGCCGCTACCCGGGAGATCGACGGCGCAGAGGCGGTTTTCGACTACCGCTTTCCTGTGGATCGCCTGGTCCTTCGCTTCAAGTTTGCGGGCGACCTGGCGGTGGGACATTGGCTCGCGCTCCAACTGGCGCGGCGGGTCGCGTCGCTCCCGCCGCCGGACCTGCTCGTGGCACCGCCGCTTTCCGTGGCCCGGCTTCGCACCCGCGGCTTCAACCAGGCGCTCGAGATCGCCAAAGTGGTGGGGCGCGAGGCGGGCGTGCCGGTCGACATCGCAGGGCTCGCCAGGATTCGCGACACGCGGCCTCAGCCGGGGCTCGGGGCGCGTGCCAGAAGGCGCAACCTGCAGGGCGCATTCAAGTGCCGCCTGCGATTCGCGGGCGAGCACGTGGGGGTCGTGGACGACGTCCTTACGACGGGCGCCACCGCCGATGCGATGGCGCGGGTGCTGAAGGAGGCCGGCGCGGGGCGCGTGAGCGTGTGGGCGGTGGCACGCGCAGCCGCACCGCGCCGGTAGAATCGAGCGCCCCATGTTCGATGTCGTCCTCTACCAGCCCGAGATTCCGCCCAACGCAGGCAATGTGATTCGCCTCTGCGCGAACGCGGGCGTGCGCCTGCACCTGGTCGAGCCGCTCGGATTCTCGATGGACGACAAGCAATTGAGGCGCGCGGGGCTCGACTATCACGAGATGGCGAGCGTCACCGTGCATCCGGATTGGAACGCGTGCCTGCGCGCGCTCGACGGCCGGCGGCTCTTCGCCGTTTCCACTCGCGCTCACACCCGCTACGACGAGGTGCGCTATGCGGCGGGTGACGCGTTCGTCTTCGGGGCGGAGGCCCAGGGACTACCGCAGGAGGTGCTCGACGGATTCGCGGCCGAACGCACGCTACGGCTGCCGATGCGTCCGGGAAACCGCAGCCTCAACCTGTCGAATGCGGTTGCGGTGGTGGTGTTCGAGGCTTGGCGGCAGGTGGGGTTCGCCTGAGCAGGTATTTTCCCGCGAGGCGCACGAGACGCAAGGGAACGTAGAGGAGATGCCAGCCTGGGGGAAGCTGCCAACTGCGCCATTCGCCCAGCCCCGGCGTGAACAGGGCTCGCGCGAGATACCCTAGCCGCGCGGGCGCACCGTTCTGCAATTGGACGTTGCGCCAGACGATTTGAGCCACGGTGGGCGCCCGATGCTCGCGCTCGAAGAGGGATGCGCGAATTTCTGCGGCAACGCGGCGAACGACGCGGTCGTCGACCGCGCGCAACGCTTCGGGCGGGAACGACACGCCGAGCAGCTCGCGAGCCAGGATGACCGCGACACCCAGCTTGCGTTCGACTCCCAGGCGTCTCGCCGTGCCCGCGATCGCCGCCCAGTCGATTCGGCTCGCGCGCCGGGAAAGCTCGGCGACATCGACCAGCCAGCCCAGGCTCGCCCATGAATGCTTGGTGCCGTGCAGGCACAGGATCAGCATCAGGTCGTCCACCTTCAACATGGGCACCGAAGCGCCGTCCAGCTCGATGTGCCCGAGCTCGCTCCACCAGCGCTCGTCGCCGAGCGGCACGGCCTCGACGTCCGGATCGGCGCGCCAATGCAGCTCCACCAGCAGCCTGCGCCCCGGGTCGCGCAGGGGAAGCTCGTAATGCCGCCGCGAGGAGACGAGCGCCTCCTCGAGCGCGGGTGCCAACGTGTATTCCGACCGGTAGCCGCGCTCGTGAAGCAAATCCCGGACGCGAAGCACGTCCTGCGATCTCACCAGCAGGTCGAGGTCACCGAATTCCCGCAGGGCCGGATCCCCATAGGCCGCAACCGCGAGCGTGGGTCCCTTGTACGGCGCGACGCGAATCTGCGCGCCCTCCAGGATGTCGACGATCTCGACCAGCTCGCGCGTCATGAGCCGGTTGCGCCGGCAAAGGGCCTCATGGCGCACCCATAGCGAAGCCTGCACCGCGCGCGGGACCGCGCCGGGCTCCAGGGCCCCAAGATGGCGGTGAAGCAGCGGGCAGAGCCCATGGCGTACGGCGAGAATCTCGACGGTCGCCCAATCCAGGCCCGAGCGGCAGAGATCTTGCAGGCACTCGCGCGCGGCGGGGTCGAGCGTGGTCCGCGCGCAGAGCAACAGGAGGCGCGCCTCGGGCTTCACGCGTTCGCGACCCGCGGCGAGCGGTCATCGCGCATCTGCGAGCGCCACGATTGCGCGTAGCGTCCGTCGCGCGCGACCAATTCTTCGTGCGTCCCGGACTCCACGACCCGGCCCTCGTCCATCACGTGGATGACATCGGCCTGCATCGCGGTGGTGAAGCGGTGCGTGATGATGACCACGGTGCGCCCCTGGCGCAGCGAACGGAAACGCTTCATCCAGTCGGCCTCCCCCCACGAGTCCATCGCGCTCGTGGGCTCGTCGAGCACGATCACCGGGGTGGGCCGCGCAAACGCGCGCGCTAGCGCGATCCGCTGCCATTCACCGACGCTCAGCTCGACGCCCCCGCCGAACCAGCGGCCCAACAGCGTCTCGTAGCGCGACGGCAAACGGGAAATGAAGCCGTCCGCACCCGCTGCACGCGCCGCTGCCGTGACCTCTTCCGGGGGCGATGCTTTTAGCGCTATGTTCTCGGCGACCGTCGTCTGGTAACGGACGGGTTGCTGGAAGAGGACGGTGATCTGTGCGCGGAGATGTTCGGCCGCCATGTCGCGAACGTCGATGCCACCCATTTCCACGCGGCCGGCTTGCGGATCGTAAAAGCGACACAGCAGCTTGAGCAACGTGCTTTTGCCTGCACCGTTCACACCCACGATCGCAGCGACCTGGCCGGACGGCACCAGGAGGTTGAAGTTGCGAAGCGCGGCGCGGTCGCTGCCCGGGTAGCGGAAGGTCACGTCGGCGAAACGCAGTTGCAGCCCGAGGCCCGTCGCGACGGCCTTCGGATCCTGGGGATCCACCACCTGGATCGCCAGGTCGAGAAACGCAAACAGGTTCCCGAGGAACAGCATGTTGTAGTAAACCTGCCCCACGTCCGAGAGCAGCGAACGCATCAAGCGCTGCCCCTGGCTGAAGGAAAAATAGAACAGCGCAACGTCGCCGAGGGTCATCTGGCCCAGGACGGCCCGCCAGCCCACCCAGGCCATGCACGTAGCCGCAATGCCCAGCACGGCCAGGCCCGCGAGCGCCTCCGCCCCGAGCTGCGCGCGGGCGAGGCGCCAACGCTGCGTCCTCAGGCGCCCGCGAAGCTCGTTGTATGCCGCCTGGAATCGCGCGCCCAATCCGAACAGCCGCACCTCCGCTGCCGCCTCGCTCGCGGTCATGACCCAGTCGTAATACCAGGATCGCCGCTCGTCCACGGTGGTGCGCAGGCGAAACTCGTGCTGCAGCGCCGCGAAGCGCAGGACCACGACCAGGGCGGGAATGGCGCTGGCAAGCAGGGCTGCGGCGATCCAAATGCCGTAGGGTGCGAGCACGCCGACCATGGCGCCAAGGGTGACGCTGTTCTGGATCAGGCTTCCGGCGTTCTGAAGAAGGGCGACGGGGCGATAACGAGCCTCATCGCGGGCGCGATGCAAGTCGTCGTGAAACTCCGCCGTTTCGTAAAAAGCCAGATCGACGCTTGTGGACTTCTCGTGGATCATCGCGCTCACGTGATCTTCGAGTCGCGTCGCGAGACCAGTGCGCACCCACTCCGCGGCGCTGCGCAGCAATTCGCCCACGAAGAGCGCGGCCGCGAGGGCCGCAGCGACCAGCAGCGCGGGTGCTACGCGTTCCCAGTTTCCCCCGGACCCGATGGCGGCGCCAAGGCTGTCGATCAGCGGCCGCGATAGATAGACCGCCGCTGCGGGCACCAGCCCCTGTGCGCAGAGCAACACCAGCCAGAGCGCACTGGATCTTCCGGTCGCGTCCCGAACCAGCCGAAATGCGCGCGGCAGGAAGCGCGCGTGCACGATCGCTTTGGGAAATTTGGAAGCCAGGTGCCGCAGTGTGGCGCGCATGGATCAGCGGCTGTAGCGGGCCGAGAGCTCGCCGACCCGGGTCAGCGCGTCCTGCCACCGCGCGAATCGATCGGGATACTGGCTCCTCAACGCTTGCGCGATCTCGCCCAAAGGCATTGCGCCCGCCATCAGCTGCAGGATCATGGCGTCTACGCGGCCGTCATCGCCAAGTTGGGGAATGTGGCTGGCGGATTGCTTGCGCAAAGTCGCGGGCGCGAGAAGCTCGCCCTGGAATTCGGATTGCCGCCAGTCGGCTTTCAGGCGAGGAGCAGGTCCCGGTCCGAAAACTTGTGTATTCCACTGCCAGATGTAGTTGCTGCCGGCCAAATCGGCCGCGAACGTTGCCGTGATCTCGTCGCCAGGTTCCACGTCCAACGGATCCGGCCAGGGGAACAACGCCTGCCCATAGACCAGTTGCGGAAGGCCGGGCGCATTGGAGAAGTGGACGCCCTCGAGCAGGACGGAATCGAACCAGACACAAAACCCATGGGCCGTCGCGGCCTGCGACACGGATAGTCGAGCCCTGCCGGCAAAGCGGGAGGGCTCCACGCCTCGATAGTCGAGGCTGCCGAACAGTTGCGGCGCCGCGAGCAGATGCAGCGGAAACCCTTTCACCTTGCAAATGGAGTTCACCGCCAGCCGTTTCGCCGCGCGCAAGTCCAGGCCATAGTCGCTGCTCCCCCATTCCGAGCTGATGGAGGCATAGAGCTCGGGCGCGGCGACCGCGGACACCCAGAGCGAATCGCTCTGGGGAATCATCACGCCGTCGGGCGCGAGGTGGCGCGCACGCGCATCGGCGACCGCCACGAGGTGATGCTCGAAGACCGGCAGCACGCCCCGCAGGTCCGACACGATCACGTCCGCCTGCTCCGGCAACGTGATCTCGGTGGAAAGTCCCTGCATGAATTCGATGCAATCGGCCACTCCGTTCGCCGCGGCAACCTCCTGCGCTACGAAAATGGCATCGCTGGGCTCGACCGCATAGACCCGCCTCGCCCCGAAACGGCAGGCCAGGACGGCCGCGATCCCCGTTCCGGTGCCGATGTCGAGCACCACGCTTCCGGGCTTGACCGCCTGCTGCAACGCGCGCGCATACGCGTCCATTCGGCCGCCATCGGCGATCATTTCCGCGTATTGCGCAATGCTATACACGGTTCGGTGCCCAGACGCCGGTCAATGAACCCGGCGCAGATCCCGCAGGATGGTTTCGCATAGCGCGGGCATGCCCGCGAAGTCCGCGCCCGGAGTCAGGAGGCGCACGGGAACGCTCTTGGCGAGGCGCGCGAGGAGGTCGAATTCCCGCGCGCGTTGAATTCCGTTCAGCAGGTGCGTTGAATAGGTTTGGGGTACCAGCGCCATCAATGCAGACCTCGGGTCGAGCTCTTCCACGGTCGGGGATCGCGCCACGCGCGGCGCAAGCACGTAGATTGCCGCCAGTTCGAGCGGATGCTGCAGGAAACTGAATTGCGGCTGGTTCAAGTCGACGAAGCGCTTGTCCCATGTCGGCGTGATGCGCGGCAACGCTTCCGGGGATCCGAACAACGACTCGGCGCTATCGGGCCACAAGCGCAGCCTGGGATAAGCGGGCTGGATCTCGAACCCCGAAGCTTCCTCCCGCAATGGTGCGACGTCGTCCGTCAGGACCGGAAAGCCGCGTTGGGCGAACGCCGCGGCAGTCGTGGATTTGCCGGCGCCGGCGGCGCCCGCAAACGCGATTGCCTTTCCATCCACCGCGATCGCGCTCGCGTGCAGGCAGGTAATGCCGCGCAGCCTCAGCACGAAGCCCAGCGTGGGTCCGAGAAGGTAGGTCGCAGTGTCTTCGATGGTGGCTCCATCGGCGCCCATGGCCCAAACACGGCTCCCCTGGGCGTCGACCACGATGCATGTCCCGTCGCCATAGGTGAAGCGGTAGTGGGTTCCGTCCGCGAGTCGCGTCACCCGGACGCCGGGCTCGCCCGATTCGCTCAATTCCTCCGTGACGAAGATGTCTTCGGCCGGACCCGCGCGGTCGTAAGGATGCGGCGGAGAGTCCCCAATCGTAATCGACACGTCGATGTGAGGCGACGCCGCGAGCCCTTCGAGTCCCGCGATGGGGACATTGACCTGCAGGCCCAGGCCATAGATGGAACGGGACTCGATCATCAGGTTTTTACCGGCCCGCCCGCCATGTCGTTCTTGTTGTTGACGTTGGTCGTACCCTTCGTGAGCTTGCGGATATCCCCGTACACCTGTAGCACCGGCGGGCGGTAGGGCTTCCGGGGCGGTTTCTTGCCTTTCAGTTCCATGGACGGTTCCTTTCAATGAATCACGGGACTGCTGAGGTTGCGCAGCCACAACTCCAGGCTGAGCGGCCGAAGGTTCACCCACGACCGCTGCGGATCGGCTTCACCGCAGGCTGCAGGTATCTTAGCGCGCTCCACGAACGCGGACGTTTCCCGTGAAACGGAGTACTCATCCACCCATCGCGAATGGGGGTGCTTGAGCAATTCATGGTGGGGGAATCCGGCGAGGGGCGTCTTCGGCCGCCTGCGCACGGGCTCCGGCAACATGCCGCGTAGCGAGACCCTCAGGATCTCCTTGCCCGCACACCAGGGATAGGGCGGCAGCGACAGGCAATGTTCAAGCACCCGCAGGTCCATGAGTGGGTGTCGATATTCCACAAGGGCGCGGGAGCAGCCCGGGTCGCAAGGGTCGAAGAAACAGCGTTGCATGAGGGACTCGAATACTTGGAAAGCGCGGGGTCGGATCGGGTGAGCGACCGAAAGGGCGTCGCTTGCGGCGTCCTCGAAGCGCTCGCGTAGCTGCAGGCGCCGGACGAAGTCCGGATTGAGCCAAGTGGGGAATTCCTCGCGCGCACGCGGGGATTTCGGCGCCCAAGGATTGAGTCTGTTCAGTGTCCCGGTGGGGAGGAGCTTTCGTTCCGCAAGGGCGTACGCAAAGCTGTTCTTTACGAGGCGGCACCAGCTGCCCGTCTTGAGCAGGTACCGGAAATAGGCCCGGGGGGACTCGCTGAGAAGACCATCGCCGTCCCAGCCCGTCAACACTACCCGTCCATGCGCCGCCGCATCCCGGCTCAAGTCGAATGTGATCGCCGCGAGCGGATCGTGCACCGGCTCGGGAAGGTTTTGGTCAAGCGCGTCGAAACGCTCGTACAACTGGTATTCATCCGCGGGCAGGTAAGTAATGGGGATCCCGAGGTGCGCGCTTACCAGGCCGGAATAAATCCGCTCCTCGTCCGGTATCAGCCAGTCGTAAACCGCCGTGCACCCGCGCAATTCGATCGGGGCGGAACCATCCGGCCGCAGAGCCTTGGCGGTGGCTGCAATTCCCGCTGAATCGAGCCCGCCGCTCAAGGTAAAGGCTACGCGGTCCGTACGGATCCGATCGGCCACTGCACTGTCGAGCAACTCCCTGAAGCGCTCGACGTACTCGCCCTCACCCCGATATTGCACCCTTGATTCGTATGGGAGCGACCAATATCGCCGCGTCTTCGCGCCTCCCGAGCCGGCCGTCATGCAATGCGCTGGAGCGAGCCGCCGAACGTCTGAGAACGTGGTCGCCTCCGCATCCCTGTTGCTTTCGAACAGCAGGAAATCGGCGATCGCCAACTCGTTCAGTTCCGATCCCACCGTCTGGTCGTGACGCACGCAATTCAGTGTGTTGCTGAATACCAATCGGCTGCCCACGAGCGAATAAAAGAACGGCTTCACCCCGAAATGATCGCGTGCGCAAAACAGGCGCTTGCGGCGCCCGTCCCAGATGGCGAAGGCGAAGTCGCCGATCAAATGGGCGACACATTCCTCGCCCCATGCCGAATAGGCGTGAAGGATCAGGGCGGCATCGCTGGCAGTCGCCGCCACTTCCACGCCAAAACCCCTCAACTTGCGTTTGAGCTCCGACTGGCCATCGATCCGGGCATCGGCCGTGATCCAGACCACGCCATCGAGGCTCAGGGGTTGTGGCTCCGCTTGTTGGGCCGATGTGCGGAGAAGCGCATGGCCGAAGCCGACCTCGCCGCCCACCCACGTATGACGGGCATCCGGTCCGCGAAACTCGAGGAACGCGGTGAGGCGTTCGAGTCCTTCCTTGACCATCGGCGCGCCATCGAGATTGAACGCGCCGCAGATTCCGCTCACTTCCTGAGCTCCGTCTGAATCGGGTCGAACGGCGCGAAGGTTCGGCTCACATCCGCAGCCTCGATCAGGGGACTTCCCTGGTGTTCAACCCACGCATGCGCCTCCAATTGGCTTCCTGCCTTGCGCACGCCAAGACGCAATTCGCTATGGAGGCAATGGCGTTTCAACATGCCTTGGAGGGTGAGGGAACGGACCATGCAGGAAGCCCTGCGAGGGCCCCAGCGGGCGGCTGCAGCGACCAGCCTTGCGAGCTGGGGCGCATCCAGGGGAACCTGACGGCCCGCCAAGCCTCCGGGAAACCAGCCCGCATCGATGGCGCGTTGGACGAATCGCACCCCCCCAACGCGCAACGCGAGCTCGACCGTGGGAAGCAGCACGAGCGCGAGAACGAGTTCGCGTCGTTCTGGCGCGGAAAGACTACGCAGCTTGGCGAGGAGGGCCATCGGCGATGACGATCAATCCCGCTTCGGCGAGCTTACGGATGAACGCCCTGAGATCGCCGCGAAGCTGTTCCGATTCGACGTCGTACTCCTCGATGAGGATCCGAAAGGCGCCCTCGACCGTGCCCGCCTGCTCCAGGGCAGACCACATGCGAGTTCCGACCTCGTCGAGGCCGAAGTAAGACTCGCTCGCGAGGTTCAGGAGGACCGACTCGTCACCCAGCAGCCGGATCAGGACATCGTCGGGTCGCCGGACCGCGCTGTCGGGAAGTTGCGACATCGGGCCTCCGGTTTCGGCCTGGGGGGGAATTACAGGTGTCACGGATTTTGGAAGGGAAACCGGCCCAACCCCTTCATTTTTTGCGATTTTGTGTGAAAAAACATTGTAAACGATGGATGATAGGGCCGACAATCATGTTCATTGCTTACCCAACAGGCATTCCAGCACATTTGCGGCCCGCCATGACGCCCTATTCCAGCCTCAAACCCCGCTCGGTGTGGATCGCGAGCCTCGTATTGCTCGCGTGCGCGGCTCCGGTCTCGATTTGCGCGCAGGAGGCCGACCGGCCTTCCTTGAAGCTTTCGGACGAGCTGAGCCCTGCGAGGCCCTTCGATGGGCCCCTGGCGTCGATGGCTCCGCGCAGCGCATCAGCGGCACCGATCAAGGTCGCGACCAAGGATTACCGGATCGGCCCCGAAGACCTGATCGAAATCCAGGTTTTCGGCGTGGACCAGCTTACGCGCACCGTGCGGGTGAACTCGCGTGGCCTGATCTCGCTGCCGCTGGTCGGCAACCTCGAGGTGGGCGGGCTGACTTCCCAGCAGGCCGAGGCGCTGGTGGTGACGAAGCTCGCGGAGAGCTTCCTGCAGAACCCGCAGGTGAGCTTTTTCATCCGGGAGTACACCAGCCAGCGCGTGACCATCGAGGGTGCGGTGAACAAGCCCGGCGTGTATCCCTTGCGCGGGCCGACGACTCTGCTTCAGTCCCTTGCCGTGGCAGGCGGCCAGGCAAGCTTGAGCGACATGAGCGAAGTCATGTTGTTCCGGGGCGATAACGAGGGCAAGCGCGAGACACTGACGTATGACGTGGACCGTATCCGTTCGGGCGAGCTCGAGGATCCCGCGGTCCTGAACGACGACCTGATCGTGGTGAAACGCTCGAAGGCGCGCACGGTGCTCAAGGATTCCATCTTCGGCGACATCATCAATACCATCAATCCGTTCCGATGAGAGACAGCCAGGACGGCCGCAGCACCGCGCTCGCGCTCCCCCGGCGCGCCGCCCTGTCCGCCGACATGAGCGCGGCGCTCTCCACATCGGACCAGCTCGACCAGACGCTTCACCTGCGCGACCTCCTGCGGGTATTCCTGAAGCGCAAGTGGACGATCCTCGCGATCTTCGCGATCTCGGCGTTGTTCTCGGTGGTGCTGACCTACCTCGCCGCACCCGTCTATCGCGCCTCGACCACGATCCAGATCGACAAGAACACGGCCCAGGTGACCAACTACAAGGACATCACGCCGGTCGAGACCTACGACTACGACAGCGGCGATTTCTATTACACGAATTACGAGCTCCTGAAGAGCCGCGCCCTCGCCGAGCGCGCCGCGGAAGACATCGGGCTCAGGAAGAATACGATTTCTCCCGGCACCGAGGCGCCGGTGAAATCCGCCGAAGACCAATCCCCGGGGCAGCAACTGCGCGGACTCTTCAATCGCCTGCGTGGAATTCCCGAGCCGGTCCAGGTCGACCCGGCCACGATCCAGGATCATGCGATCGTCGGCGCGATCCAGGGCTCGCTCACGGTGGAGCCGGTGCGCCGCTCGCGCCTGGTGCGGTTGCACTTCGACAGCACCGATCCGTTCTTCGCGGCAAAGGCGGTGAATACCGTGGCCCAGGCGTTCATCAACATCAACCTCGAGCGGCGTTTCGAGTCGTCGGCCTACGCCAAGACCTTCCTCGAGGAAAAGCTGCTGCAGACGAAAGCGAAGCTCGAAGACTCGGAACGCGAGCTGGTGCGGTTCTCGCGCGAGCTCGAGATCTTCAACATCGACGAGAAGCAGAACATCTTCAGCCAGAACCTGCAGGAGTTCAATTCCGCGGCGTCCAAGGCGGAGCAGGACCGCATCCGCGCGGAGTCGGTCATGGCGCAGGCTCAGGAGAATCCCGAATCCCTCGCGATGCTCCAGGAGAACCGCAACTTCCAGGCGTTCCAGGCGCTCAAGCAAAGCAAGGCCAAGCTCGAGGCCGAGTACCAGGATGGCTTGAAGGTCTACAAGCCGGCGTTCCCCAAGATGCTGCAGCTCCAGGGCCAGATCGCCGAAGTCGACAAGCAGATCACTGCCGAGCTCGACGAGATCCGAAAGTCGGCGCGGTCGAATTTCCGGGCGGCGAAATCGTTGGAAACCCAGCTGAAGGACAAGCTCGCCAAGACCAAGCTCGAGATGCTCGACCTGCAGGGACGCAACATCCGCTACAGCATCGCCAAGCGCGAGGTCGACACCAACCGCTCGCTCTACGACGGCCTGCTCTCGCGCCTGAAGGAAGTGGGCGTCGCCGGCGGCGTGGGATTGAACAACATCTCCGTGGTCGACAAGGCGCAGGTGCCGCTCGCGCCGTTCAAGCCGAACCTGAGCAAGAACCTCTCGATGGGACTGATGATCGGCCTGCTCGTGGGCCTGATGGTCGCGTGGCTCCTCGAGCACCTCGACGACTCGATTCGCTTCGTGGAAGACGTGGAGCGCGAGACCGGGGCGGCCGTGCTGGGCGCCATTCCAAAATTGAAGGGCGCGGAGTCCAACCGCGCCTCGTCCCTGGCCTTGAGCTCGCACTCCGATCCCGCGTCCCCATTCGCGGAAGCGTATCGATCGGTGCGAACCGCGCTGCAGTTCTCGACCGCCACGGGGGCGCCCCGCCGCCTCGTGATTACCAGCACGTCCAAGGACGAGGGAAAGAGCACCACCGCGCTCGCGCTCGCGATCAACTTCGCGCAGATGGGCAAGCCGGTCCTCATCATCGACGCCGACCTTCGCAACCCGGTATTGCACAAGAAGCTCGGCGTGGAGAATGTGCGCGGCCTCTCCAACTACCTGTCGGGCAACCTGGGGCCCCTCGAGGTCGCCCATCCGACCGCGATCCCCAACCTGTTCGTGATGACCACGGGCCCGCTGCCCCCGAACCCCGTGGAGCTGCTCTCGAGCATGAAATTCCTCACCCTGCTGTCGCAATGCGAGGAGCATTTCGCCCACGTGATCGTCGACGCGCCGCCGGTCATCGGCATCGCCGATGCGATCGTGCTGTGCAACCAGGTCGAGAACTCGGTGTTCGTGATCGAGTCGGGCAAGACCCGCAAGGGCCACGCCAAGGCGGCGCTCAGGCGCCTGCAGCAGGCCGGCGTGCATCCGATCGGCGTGATCCTCACGAAGATCGATGCGTACCACGACCAGAATTCGTACTACTACCAGTACGCCAACCCTGCGCTGGAAGCGAAAAAAACCGCGAAGGCCTGAGCAATGACCGACGCTCCCCGATCCGGTGCCGCGTCGGTTGCTTCGCAGCTCCTGGCATTCTCTCGCGAGCCCGCGCGGTTTCGCCCGCACTACATCCACGGCGACGAGCCGCTTCCCGAGGGCCACGTGGTGCTCAAGTTCGCACTCGGGCGTTTTTCGCGCGGCTGGCACCGTGACCTTTCGCATCACGACCAGCATGCACTGACCGAGGCCGCGCGCGCGTTCGTGCGCCAGGTCTGCCTCTGGGAGCGCGCGACGCCGTACCAGGTGCTGTGCCTCGGACGCGA
>JANMYH010000397.1:0-16417 GCA_031381925.1 Burkholderiales bacterium
GTTGGCGTATGCCACGCGGTCACCGACCTTGAACTCGGTGACTCCCACGCCGACCGCCTCGAGCACGCCCGCGCCCTCGAGTCCCAGGCCGGATGGCATCGGCATCGGATACAGGCCGGTGCGATGGTAGGTGTCGATGTAGTTGAGGCCCACCGCCTTCTGGCGGATCAGGGTCTCGCCCGGTCCCGGCTGCGGGACGCTTACCTCTTCCCACTGCAGGACTTCGGGACCGCCGGTCTTGTGGAATCGAATCGCGTGGGCCATGGCGTCACCCCGGCGAAGGCCGGGGCCCAATGAAGTTGATCAGGAACCGAGGATTGTACCGGCCACCACGCTTGCGCCCCTGGCCCACTCCGCCGGCGAGATCTTCTTCGTCTCCTCGCCCTTCACCTTGGCGACCTCGACCTGCCCGCCCTGCGCGGTGATTCGCATGCCGGTATCGGTGATCTCGGTGATCTCGCCGATCTTGCCCTTCACCGCGCCGAAGGTGCGCACGAGGTGCTTCCTCGAGCCGAAGAGCTGCAGCTTCTTGCCGCCGATGGTGGTCCAGGCGCCTGGAGCGGGGTCGGCCGCGCGGATGAGGTCGTGGATCGCGTCGACATGGTTGTGCCAGCTCACCTTCGCCTCGTTGGCGCGAAACCAACCCTCGTAGGAGGCCTGCGATTCGTCCTGCACCACTTCCTTGTGCTTGCCCGCGACCACGAGGTCGGCCGCCTCGAGCATCGCCTTCACGCCCAGGGGGAACAGGCGGTCGAAGTACACCGTGCCGAGCGTGTCGTTCTCCGAGACCTCGGTCTCCTTCTGCAGGATCACCGGGCCTTCGTCGAGGCCATCGGTGGGCCGGAAGATCGTGAGCCCCGTCTTCTTCTCGCCGCGCGCGAGCGGCCAGTTGATCGACGACGGGCCGCGGTACCTGGGCAGCAGCGACGGGTGGTACTGGAGGGTGCCGTGCTTCGGGATGTTGACGAACTCCTGCGGCGCGAACTGCAGCACGAACGCCATGATGCCGATGTCGGCGTTCAGCTCCTTCATCTTCGCGGTGGCTTCCGGCGCCTTGAGCGAGGCGAACTGGAACACCGGCAGGCCCTTCTCCTGCGCGGCGACCTTCAGGGGGTCGGGCTTGGCGCCTTCCTTCTCGGGGGCGACGAACACGCCGGCGACCGTGTCGCCACGCGCGAGGAAGGCTTCGAGGACGGCTTTGCCAAAGTCCTGCTGGCCGATGATCGCGATCTTCATCAGGCCGCGACCTTCTTGGGCGGCGCGGAAAAGGCGCCGGCCCCCTTCAATTGCTGGACTTTCGCGTCGTCGTAGCCGAGGACCTCCTTCAGCACCTCGTCGGTGTGCTCGCCGAGCGTCGGGCTCCTCTCGATCTTCGCGGGCGACGCGGAGAGCTTGATCGGCATGCCGACGTTGAACCACTTGCCGCGCTGCGGGTGGTCGAGTTCGACCCACATGTCGCGCCCGCGCACGTGCTCGTCGGTGGCGAGGTCCTCGGTCGACATGATCGGGCCGCACGGCACGTCGAGCGGATTCAGGATCGCCATCAGCTCGCGCTTGGTGTGCTTCTCCGCGAACTTGTTGAGCAGCGTCCAGACCAGCGACTGGTTCTTGCGCCGCTCGGCGATGGTCGCCACGCGCGGATCCGTGGCGAGTTCCGGCACGCCCACGTCCGGCCCGATGCGGCCGGCGAGTGCGGCCCACACCGCTTCCTGCACCACCACGTAGAGCCAGTCGTTCGCGCCGTGGGGCTTGCAGTGGATGGCGTTGCCGAGCTGGCCGCCGCCCGAGTCGTTGCCCGCGCGCGGTACGTCGCCCATGTTCTGGTAGGTCGGCACCGAATATTCGGCGAGTGCCTGGCGCGTGAGGCGCTGGTGGTCGCGGAACTTGACGCGGCAGAGGTTCATGACGCCGTCCATCATGGCGACCTCGACGTACTGCCCCTGGCCGGTGCGTCCCGCCTGGTGCAGCGCCGCGAGGAGTCCGATTGCGAGGTGCAGTCCGGTTCCAGAGTCGCCGATCTGCGCGCCGGTCACGAACGGCGGGCCGTCGGGCACGCCGGTGGTGCTCATCGCCCCGCCCATGGCCTGGGCCACGTTCTCGTAGGCCTTGAAGTCGGAGTAGGGTCCCGAGGACCCGAAGCCCTTGATCGATCCCATCACGATCCTGGGGTTGAGCGCGTGGATCTTCTCCCACGTGAACCCGAGCCGGTCGAGCACGCCGGGGCCGAAGTTCTCCATCACGATGTCGCACTCTTTCAGCAGGTCGACGAACACCTGCTTGCCCTCGGCGCTCTTCATGTTGACGGTGATCGAGCGCTTGTTGCAGTTGAGCATCGTGAAGTAGAGCGAGTCGGCGTTGGGCACGTCGCGCAGCTGCCCGCGCGTGGCGTCGCCCTGCGGCGGCTCGAACTTGATCACGTCGGCGCCCATCCAGGCGAGCAGCTGCGAGCAGGTCGGCCCCGCCTGCACGTGGGTCATGTCGAGGATGCGTACGCCCTTGAGAGCTTCCATGGCTAGTTCTTTCTTTGCGTATTGAGGCTCGTGATGCGGCCGCTTTCGGTGCCGGCGTTCTCATCGATGACGGCGTTGATGAGCGTGGGCTTGCGCGAGCGGATCGCCTCTTCGAGGCCGCGGCGCAGCTCGGCCGGGGTCCTGGCATGGACGCCCACGCCGCCGAAGGCTTCCATCAGCATCTCATAGCGCGCGTCCTTCACGAACACCAGCGGCGACGGATCGGCGCCACCGGTCGGGTTGACTTCGCTGCCGCGATAGACGCCGTTGTTGTTCATGATCAACACGCACACCGGCAGTTTGTAGCGGCAGATCGTCTCGACTTCCATGCCGGAGAAGCCGAACGCGCTGTCGCCCTCGATCGCGATCACCTGCTCGCCGCTCACCACGGCGGCGCCGACCGCGAAGCCCATGCCGATGCCCATCACGCCCCAGGTGCCGACGTCCAGGCGCTTCCTCGGCTTGTACATGTCGACGATGCTGCGGGTGAAGTCGAGCGCGTTGGCGCCCTCGTTGACCAGGATCGCGTCCGGATGCGCCTTGAAGATGTCGCGCACCACGTTGAGCGCGCTGTGGAAATTCATCGGCTGCGGATCCTTGCCGAGCGTCTCGGCCATCTTCGCGATGTTCTTCGCCTTGCGCTCGGCGATGGCACCGGTCCACTCGGCCGGCGGCCGGGGCCAGTGGGCCCCGAGGCCCGCGAGCATCGCGGCCACGCACGAGCCGATGTCGCCCACGACCGGGGCGTCGATGCGCACGTTGCTGTCGGCCTCCTGGGGCGAGATGTCGACCTGGACGAATTTCTGTCCACCCCAGTCCTTGTGGCCCTTGCCGCCCCAGGTCTTCCCCTTGCCGTGGGAGAGCAGCCAGTTCAGGCGCGCGCCGATCAGCATCACCACGTCGGCCTCGGGGAGCACGTAGGATCGCGCGGCCGAAGCCGATTGCTCGTGCGTGTCGGGCAGCAGACCCTTGGCCATGGACATCGGCAGGTAGGGGATACCGGTCTTCTCGACCAGCGCGCGGATGTCCGCGTCGGCTTGGGCGTAGGCCGCGCCTTTGCCCAGCACGATCAGGGGCTTTTTCGCGCCCTTCAGCAGGTCGAGGGCGCGTTTCACCGCATCCGGGGCCGGGATCTGGCGCGGCGCCGGATCCACGACCTTGATCAGCGACCTCCTGCCGGCTTCCGCTTCCACGGTCTGCGGGAAGAGCTTGGCGGGGAGGTCGAGGTAGACCCCGCCCGGGCGACCGGAGACCGCGGCCCGAATGGCGCGCGCGACGCCCACGCCGATGTCCTCGGCGTGCAGCACGCGGAAGGCGGCCTTGCACAGCGGCTTGGCGATTGCGAGCTGGTCCATCTCCTCGTAATCCCCCTGCTGCAGATCCACCACCTCGCGCTCGGAGGAGCCGCTGATGAGGATCATCGGGAAGCAATTGGTGGTGGCGTTGGACAGCGCGGTCAGGCCGTTGAGGAAGCCGGGCGCCGACACCGTGAGGCAGATGCCGGGCTTCTGCGTCATGAACCCGGCGATGGCCGCGGCGTTGCCGGCATTCTGCTCGTGGCGAAAGGAGATCACGCGCAGCCCTGCCGCCTGCAGCATGCGCGTGAGGTCGGTGACCGGGATGCCGGGCAGGCCGAAAATCGTGTCGATGCCGTTGAGCTTGAGGGCCTCGATCAGCAGGTGGAAGCCGTCCACCATGTCCTGGGGTTGCGCATTGGCGATCGGGCCGCTGCGGGCCTGCGGCGCGGCGGCGGGAGCGGCGCCGGCGGGCGGGGTGACAGTTGCCATGAGGTATTCCTCCGAAGGGTGCCTTTGGGCCTCGGAAACGGCGGCCCCGGCAGGGAAAATGGACCTGCGAATCAGGCTACAATCTTAGGAAAACGCACTCGCAGTCCACCTTGATACGGGTCAAGTTTCGACCCAAATCCCGCGCGCGATGACCCTCCTCGTAAACCATCCGGAACTCGGCCCGATCCGCGAGCGCCTGCACCAGAACATCGTGCTCAGGCGCCTTGGGAAGCCCGCCTTCGACGAGCTCGAGGCGATCCTGGTCGTGATGGACTACCGCAAGGGCGACGTGCTGCTCTCCCAGGGCGACCACGAGATGGAACAGTACTTCGTGCTCGACGGCGTGCTCAAGCGCGTGGTGGCGAGTCCCGAGGGCAAGGAGATGATCCTGCGCTTCGCGAAGGAAGACGACATGGACACGAGCTACGCGGCGTGGAAGCTGCGCACGCCCGCGCCCTACTCGATCCGCGCCGTGACCAAGGCGCGCGTGGCCAAGCTGCCGCTGCCGCAATGGGTCGCCTTCCTCGACCGCCACCCGGACCTGAAGGATGACTTCGAGTACGAGGTCATGTTCCTGATGAGCGAGGTCATGGCGCACACCATCACGCTGCACCTGCTCGACGCCCCCGGGCGCGTCCACCGCTTCGAGCGCAAACACCCCGAGCTGAGCGAGCGCGTGCCGAAGAAGGAGCTCGCCTCCTACCTCAACCTCTCCGCCGAGACGCTCTCGCGACTCAAGCACGCCGGGAAAATCTAGGGACTGGATCCCGGGCCTTCAGCCCCGCCGGGGCCGCCCGGGATGAAGGACCTGCTAGCGGTCCTTCACCTGGGAGGGGAAGCGGAAGAGGCCACCGGCCATGGTGCGCAACTCGTCGGCGACGGATTTGACCCCGGGCAGCCGCGACAGGACCTCCTCGCACAGGGCCTTCTCGGAATCGTTCACCACGATCCCGCGCAGCGTGACGACGCCTCCCGCCACTTCGACCACGATGTCGATGCCCGCGGTGCGCGAATCGGCCTTCAGCGCCGCGCGCGCGCGCGCCTGCAGCGCCAGGTCCTCGAGGGTGCGGCGCGAGGCCGGCGTCTCCTGGAACTCGGCCGCGCGGGCCAGCGCCACGACCTGCTGGACGCAGGTGGCGATGGCGATCCGTTCGGTGTTCAGCGTGAGGTCGTAGAGGGTCGGATCGCCCCAGGTGACGTTGAAGTGCTCCCCCATTCGCGCGGCACGGGCAGCGTCGTCGAGCTCGATCTCGTGGCGGGCGAGCGCCTCGTCGTCGGTCTCGAGCCGCTCCATCAGGCGCTTGACGCGCGCTTCAAGGGGCGCGCAGACACGCACGCAGGCGACGTGTGGCACGGAGCGCAGCAGCAGGGTGGCACCCCAGCCGCGAATCAGCACATTGCCCTTCACCGCGAGCTCGAAGACCTCCTCGGCGGTGAAGATCGAGATCGTCTTCTCGTCGGCCGCCCACCTCTCCACCTTGCCCGCCTTGACCTCGCGACTGCGGCGGATGAGGCTCTTCTTCACGCTCATGCGGCCGGCCACCACGTCGCCGATCTCGTGGCGCACCTGCTGCAGCCCGAGCGCCTCGCAGACGCCGAGGGCCACGTCCTTGCCAAGGGTCGCCATCTCCTGGGTCATCGCGATCACGGCCATGGTGTCACTCCGTATTCGTTGGCGGCCGCGCGTTCTTGCCGCGCACGACACCGATCCCCATCGAGATCAGCGGCCAGAACAGCATCAGCAGGGCGAGCGCGGTGATCGAGCCCACCAGCCCGTTGGCGAACAGGATCCCGAGGTTCCCCTGGGACATCAGCATCGACTGGCGGAAGGAGTCCTCGGCGCGGTCCCCGAGCACCAGGGCGAGCACCAGGGGCGCCAGCGGATAGTCGAGCTTCTTGAACACGTAGCCCATCACGCCGAAGACCAGCATCAGCCAGACGTCGAACATCGAGTTGTGGACGGTGAAGGCGCCGATCGCGCAGATCACCAGGATCACCGGCGCGATGATCGAGAACGGCACCCGCAGGATCGAGGCGAACAGCGGCACGCAGGTGAGCACCACGATCAGGCCGGCGATGTTGCCCAGGTACATCGAGGCGATCAGGCCCCAGACGAAATCGGCCTTCTCGATGAAGAGCAGCGGGCCGGGTTGCAGCCCCCAGATCATCAGCCCGCCGAGGAGCACCGCCGCCGTGGGCGAGCCTGGCACTCCGAGCGTCAGCATCGGCAGCAGCGCCGAGGTGCCCGCGGCATGGGCCGCGGTCTCGGGCGCGATCACGCCCTCGATCTGGCCGGTCCCGAACTTCTCGCCGTTGCGCGACATGCGCTTGGCCACTCCGTAACTCATGAACGAGGCCGGAGTCGCGCCCCCCGGCACGATGCCCATGAGGCAGCCGACCAGCGAGCTGCGCAGCGACGTCTTCCAGTACTTCGGCAGCTCCTTCCAGGTCTCGACCACCACGCGGATGTTGAGCTTCGCGTTCGCACCCTTGAAGACCAGCCCTTCCTCGATGGTGAGCAGGATCTCGCCGATCCCGAAGAGCCCGATCACCGCGATGAGGAAGTCGAACCCCTTGAGGAGCTCCATGTACCCGAAGGTGAGCCGCAACTGCCCCGTGACCGTGTCCAGCCCGACGGCGGCCAGCGCGAAGCCGAGCATCATCGCGGCGATGGTCTTGAAGGGCGAGCCCTTCGCCATGCCCACGAACGCGCAGAACGTGAGCAGGTAGACCGAGAAGAACTCGGGCGGCCCGAACTTGAGGGCGAATTTCGCCACGATCGGGGACAGGAACGTGATCACCAGGACCGCGATCAGCGCGCCGACGAAGGAAGACGTGAAGGCGGCCGTGAGCGCCTGGCCCGCCTTGCCCTTCTGGGCCATCGGGTAGCCGTCGAAGGTGGTCGCGACCGACCACGGCTCGCCGGGGATGTTGAACAGGATCGAGGTGATCGCGCCCCCGAAGAGCGCTCCCCAGTAGATGCACGACAAAAGGATGATGGCGGAGGTGGCGCCGCCGGGCTGCTGCGCCATGGAGAACGTGAGCGGCAGCAGGATCGCGACCCCGTTGGCGCCGCCCAGGCCCGGCAGGACGCCGATCAGGACTCCCAGGGTCACCCCGGCGAGCATCAGCATCACGTTGAACCAGGTCAGGGCGACCGCGAACCCGCCGATGAGGGAGTTGATCTCCTGCATGCTAGGCGAACCCGAGAAGGGCCTCGATCGGCCCTTTCGGCAGCGGAACCTTGAACCACACCTCGAACATGAGGAAGAACGCCACCATCACCCCGATCGATACCGCGGCGGTCCGCCCCCAGTCGTACTTCCCGAGCAGGCGCATGAAGAAGGCAATGAACAGCGCGCTCGCCTCGTAGATGCCGAGCGAATACACCGGGTTGGCGATGAGCGCGACGTAGGCCAGGCTCGGGATCATGACTGTCAGGACCATCCGCAGCTGGACCCAGTAGACGAAAGGCTTGCCGCCCCTGGGACCGGAATTGATCGCCGAGATCAGGATCGCGACTGCGGAGATGCAGATGATCGAGCCGATGTAGAAGGGAAAGTAGCCCGCCTGCGGGCCGTCGGAGGCCCACTGCGAGCCCAGTCGCCGGCTATCCCAGACGACCACGGCGCCGAAGGCGAGGAAGGCGAGCGCGACGGCGATCTCCCAGACACGAACCGAGCCGACCGGCCGGCCTTGCTGTTCCTGCATCGGGGACTCCCGGAATGGATGAAAGGGCGGCCCCGGACGAGCGTCCGGGGCCCGGCACGTCTACTTCGCGGGCGCTCCTGCGAGGAAGCCGGCTTCCTTCATCAGGTTCATGTGCAGGGTCTCGTTCTTGGCGACCCAGTCCGCGTACTCCTTGCCGGACATCGAGGTCTGGTTGAAGGCGCCGTCCTCCATGAATTTCTTCCACTCGGGGGTCTGGCGCACTTTCTCCATCAGGTCGACGTAGTACTTCACCTGGTCGGGCGTCGACCCGCCCGCCATGAAGATGCCGCGCAGCATCAGGTAATCGGTCGGCACGCCCGACTCCTTGCAGGTCGGGATGTCATTCCAGGACATGTCCTTGGTGATCTTTTCCTTGTACGGCATGCGCTCGTCGTCGAAGACGCAGAGCGGGCGCAGGTTGCCGCCACGCCACTGGGCCACCGCCTCGATCGGGTTGTTCACCGAGGAGTCGATGTGCTTGCCGACGAGCTGGGTGGCCACCTCGCCGCCGCCCTTGAACGGCACGTAGGTGAACTTCGATCCCGTGACCTTCTCGAGCGCCACCGTGATGATCTGGTCCTCCTGCTTGGAGCCGGTGCCGCCCATCTTGAACTTGTTGTTCCCGCCCGCCTTCACCGCGGCGATATATTCGCTGGCCGTCTTGTAGGGCGCGTCGGTCGGCACCCACAGCACGAACTGGTCGAGCGCCATCATGCGCACCGGCGTGAGGTCCTTCCAGCTGAAGGGCACGCCGGTGGCGAGCGGGGTGGTGAAGAGGTTGGAGAGCGTGATGATGATCTTGTGGGGGTCGCCCTTGGCGCCCTTCACGTCCAGGAAGCCCTCGGCCCCGGCGCCGCCGCCCTTGTTGATCACCACCATCGATTGCTTCATCAGGTTGTGCTTGGCGATGATCGACTGGATGAGGCGCGCCATCTGGTCGGCGCCCCCGCCGGTGCCCGCCGGGACGATGAATTCGACGGTCTTGGTGGGCTCCCACGCGGCGTATGCCGGGGTGAACGCGCCGAGCGCCACGCCGGCAAGGCCGGCAATGGCTCGGGCGAAGAGGCGAAGGGTCATGGTGGATCTCCTCGAAATATCGTTATGGGTGGAGCGCTGCCGCCGGGCAGCTCGGGATCGGCTACTTGGGAGGGTGGTGGTCGGGATGCCCCCCCAGGTTCTCGACCTGCTCGACCGCCGCCTTCTCCAGCGTCTTGCCGGCGAAATACCGGCCCAGCAACACGACAAACGCAGCGCCGGCCACCGCGATGACATATTTCGCGTAACCCGGGAATTGGGCGGTAAACGTGCCGATGGCCTTGTCCTCCCACGCCATCTCGCCCGCCACGAAGCCGAGAAGCGCGGCCCCGATGGTGATGATGATCGGCCAGCGCTCCATCAGCTTCAGCAGCATGGTGGCGCCGAAGATCACCAGCGGGATGGAGATCGCCAGGCCGATCACGAGCAGCGTCACGCTGCCGCCGGCCGCGGCCGCGACCGCGATCACGTTGTCGAGGCTCATCACCAGGTCGGCGATGAGGATCGTCTTGATCGCGGCCCATAGGTTGTCGCTTGCCTTGATGTCGGGACCATGGGCCTCCGGGATCAGGAGCTTCACCCCGATCCAGAGGAGCAGCACCGAGCCGATGAGCTTGAGCCATTGCATGTCGAGAAGGGCCACCGCGAAGAGCGTGAGGATGATCCGCATCACGATCGCGGCGGCGGAGCCCCAGATGATCGCCTGTTTCTGTTGCTTGCCGTGAAGCGAGCGCGCGGCGAGGGCGATCACCACGGCGTTGTCGCCGGAAAGCACGATGTTCACGCCGATGATTTTCAGCAGCGCGGTCCAGAACAGCGGGTCGTCGATTGCCATGGGGAGTTGGGGGGCGGGGTGAGGAGACTATAATTTTACCTCACGGGAACGGTAGACACTGGCGGAGCGAATGGCCTTGACTTGCATCAAGATGAAGCGGTGGCTGCGCGCCGCCGCGCTGGCCGCGAGCGCCGCGCTCACCGCCCACGCGGGCGCGGGGGCCTCGGTCGCCGCCGATGCCGATCTGATCGCCATGAAGGACGCGATGCAGAAGGGCAACTGGAAAGCGCTCGAGCAGCTGCGCCCGCGGCTCGCCGGACACCCGCTCGAGGCCTACCCGACCTACTGGCTGCTGGTGGGCCAGCTGGGCCGGGCCGACCCTGCGGAGGTGCGCGCATTCCTCAAGCGCCATGCCGACAGCCCGCTCGCCGAGTCGCTGCGGCGCGAATGGCTGAAGAGCCTCGCGGCCGCGGGCAATTGGGACACGTTTCGCGGCGAGCACCCGATCCTGCTCGCCGACGACATGGAAATCACCTGCTACTCGCTGCAGGATCGCCTCGCGCGCGCCGATGCGGAAGCGCAAGCCGAGGCGCTCGCCCTCTTCCACTCCGCCCGCGATGCACCCGCGCTCTGCGACCCGGTGTTCGCCGCGCTCGCGGCCGCGGGGCGCCTTGCGCCCGAGGAAACCTGGGAGCGGATCCGAAGGCTCCTCGCCGCCAACCAGGTGCGCGAGGCCAAGCGGCTGAATGCGCTCCTCCCCCGCAGCCAGGGGTTCGACGACAAGCTCGACCGCGCGGCCGCGGACCCCACGAGATACCTCGCGCGCGAGAAGTCCCCGCTGTTGGCGCGCGCGCAGCGCGAGACCGCGCTCTTCGCGATCAATCGCCTCGCACGCTCCAAGCCCGAAGAGGCGGCCGAGCGGCTGTTGGTGCTCGCTCCGCGGCTGGGGAGCAACGCGTCCGAATACGCCTGGGGGCAGATCGCCTGGCAGGCGGCGCTGGTACACCACCCGCGCGCGCTCGGCTATTACGCGATGGCCAAGGGCGCCGCGCTCAACGACACCCAGATCGCGTGGAAGGCCCGTGCCGCGCTGCGCGCCGGCGACTGGAAGGCCGTGCTCGCGGCGATCCAGGCGCTTTCCCCCGAAGAGGCCCGCGATGCGACGTGGCGCTACTGGCGCGCGCGCGCGCTGCGCCAGCTGGGCGACTCCGAGGCATCGACGGGGCTGCTGAGGGGCCTCGCGCGCGAGAACGGCTTCTACGGACTGCTCGCCGCCGAGGAGGTCAACGCGGCCGTGCCTCCCGACTGGACCAGCCAGCGGCCGGTGGCGGCGGAGCTCGAACGCATGCGCGCCGTGCCGGGAATCGAGCGCGCGCTCGCCCTGTACCGCATCGGCCTCGACAACGAGGCGCTGCGCGAGTGGATCTGGGCGGTGCGCGGGCGCGACGACCGGAGCCTCCTCGCCGCCGCGGAGCTCGCACGCCTCGCCAATGAGCCCGACCGCGCGATCAACACCGCCGATCGCACCCTGCACCTGCACGATTTCACCCAGCGCTATCCGATCCCGCATCGCGAGGCGCTGGGCGCCGCGGCGCGGCAGTTCGCCCTGGACGAGGCGATGGTCTATTCGATCATCCGCCAGGAAAGCCGCTTCATGCCCGAGGCACGCTCCCGCGTGGGCGCGATGGGCCTGATGCAGCTCATGCCGGCAACCGCGCGCTGGGTCGCCAAGCAGATTCCGGTGCAGCCGTTCTCGCCCGACATGCTGGTGCAGCCCGAAGTCAACATCCAGATGGGCGCGTACTATTTCCGCCGCGTCCTCGACGAGTTGGGCCACCCGATCCTCGCGACCGCCGCCTACAACGCGGGCCCGGGGCGCGCGCGGCGCTGGCGCGACGAGCGCGCGCTCGAAGGCGCGATCTACGCGGAGACGATCCCGTTCGCGGAAACCCGCGACTACGTGAAGAAGGTGTTCGCCAACGCGTGGTACTACCGCCATCGGCTGAGCGGGCAGCAGGCGAGCATGAAACAGCTCCTCGGGATGGTGCCGGGCAGGGCCGCCGATCCCCCCGGCTCATCCTCCATCGCTTCCAACATCCCCTGAGGCGATCGCCCATGCATATCTCGAGTGTCTGCATCGTCGGCGCCACCGGTTTCGTCGGTCGCGCGATCGCCGAGCAGCTGTCCGCCCGCGGCATCCGGGTGCGCGCCATCACCCGAAGCCGCCCGCGCGCGATGCCGCTCTCGGTGCTGCCGACGGTAGAGGTGGTGGTTGCCGACGCGCACGATACGTCCGCCCTGGCACGCGCGTTCGAGAACATGGACGCGGTGATCAACCTGGTGGGGATCCTCCACGAGCGCCGCGGCCAGGGCTTTCGCGCTTGCCATGTCGAGCTGCCGTGCAAGGTGGTCGAGGCCTGCCAGTCGGCGGGCGTGCGCCACCTGCTGCACATGAGCGCCCTCGGGGCCTCGCACCAGGGGCCGAGCGACTACCTGCGCTCCAAGGCCGAGGGCGAGGTCGAGGTGGGCCGCGCGGCGGGAATCCTGCCGGTCACGATCTTCCGGCCCTCGGTGATCTTCGGCGCCGACGACCGCTTCCTCAATACCTTCGCGGCGCTGGTGCGCTGGTTTCCGGTGATCCCGCTCGGCGGCGCCAGGTCGCGATTGCAACCGATCTGGGTGGAGGACGTCGCGCGCTGCTTCGGCCACGCCCTAGGCAATCCGCGCGCGTTCGGCCAGGTCTACGAGCTGTGCGGCCCGGTCGCATACACGCTCGAGGAGCTGGTGCGCTTCGTGTCGGTCACGCTTGGCAAGCGCCGCGCCATCCTCGCCCTGCCCGACGCGCTGGCGAGGTTGCAGGCGTTCACGCTCGAGCACCTGCCCGGCAAGCTCATGACACGCGACAACCTCCGCTCGCTCGGTGTCGACAACGTCGCGACGCAACCCTTTCCGGCGGAGTTCGGCTTCCAGCCCTCGCCGCTGGAGGCCGTCGTGCCCGAATACCTGGCGGGATCCGGCGCGCGCGCCCGCTACGACCGCTATCGCTACAACGCAGGAAGGTAGAGCCATGGCCGGCCTCACCCTCGTCATCGGCAACAAGAACTACTCGTCGTGGTCCATGCGGCCGTGGGTGCTCATGAAACAGCTGGGCATCGAGTTCGACGAGGTCAAGCTGCGTTTCCACTCGACCGAGTGGGACGCCCAGATCCAGCGCTGGTCGCCGTCGGGCCTGGTGCCGGTCCTGTGGCGCGACTCGCAGTCGGTGTGGGACTCGCTCGCCATCGCCGAGTGCCTCGCCGAGTGGTATCCCGAGCGCGCGGTCTGGCCCGCCGACGCGCTCGCCCGCGCCTTCGCGCGCTCCATCTCGGCGGAGATGCACTCGGGCTTCCGCGACCTGCGCGCCAGCATGCCGATGAACATCCGCGCCTCGCACCCCGGCAAGGGGCTGAAGCCCGAGGTGCAAGTGAACATCGACCGCATCGAGGCGCTCTGGTCGGAGGCGCGGCGGCGCTTCGGCCGTGGCGGGCCATACCTGTTCGGCGCGTTCTGCGCGGCCGACGCGATGTTCGCCCCGGTGGTGATGCGCTTCACCACGTACGCGGTGAAGCTCACGCCGGAGTCGAGCGAGTACTGCGAGGCAATGCGGCGGGCCCCGGGCGTGCGCGCCTGGATCGAAGACGCCCTCCGGGAGAAGGAATTCGTCGCCGAGGACGAGCCCTATGCCACCGCCCCCCTCTAGGCCCGCGGGGATTTGAAGACTTACCTCGTCGGCGGCTCGGTGCGCGACGAGCTGCTCGGCCTGCCGGTGCAGGACCGCGACTACGTCGTGGTGGGCGCGGATCCCGGGGAAATGCTGCGGCAGGGATTCAAGCCCGTCGGCGCCGACTTTCCCGTGTTCCTCCATCCCGATACCCACGAGGAACACGCGCTCGCGCGCACCGAGCGCAAGACCGGTCCCGGATACAAGGGCTTCAGCTTCCACGCCGCGCCGAGCGTCACCCTCGAGGAAGACCTCCAGCGCCGCGACCTCACCATCAATGCCATGGCACGCGACGATGCGGGCCGGCTGATCGATCCCCACGGCGGCGCGGCGGACCTCAAGGCCGGCGTGCTGCGCCATGTGAGCGACGCGTTTGCCGAGGATCCGGTCCGGATCCTGCGCGTTGCCCGCTTCGCGGCGCGCTTCGGATTCGCGATCGCGCCCGAGACGCTTGCGCTGATGGTCGCCATGGTGGAGCGAGGGGAAGCCGACGCGCTGGTGCCCGAGCGCGTCTGGCAGGAGGTCGCGCGCGGCCTGATGGAGAAGAGCCCGTCGCGGATGATCGCGGTGCTGCGCGAGTGCGGCGCCCTCGAGCGCATCCTGCCCGAGCTCGATCGGGCCTACTCGGACCCACGCGTCCCCGAGCAGCTCGCCGCGCGCCTCGAGCGCGCCGCCGCACTGGGCTACGGGCTGCCGGTGCGCTACGCGCTGCTGGTGCTCGGCATGGGTGAAGAGCCGGCGGCCGCGCTCGGAGCGCGCGTCAACGCGCCGGCCGATTGCCGCGACCTTGCGCGGCTCGCGATCCTGCATTCGGGCGTGTTCGAGCGCCCGGCCGCACTCGACGCCGAATCGGTGCTCGGTGTGCTCGAGCGATCGGATGCGTTTCGCCGCCCCGAACGCCTCGACCGCCTGGTCGAGGTGGCGCGGTGCGCCGAAGGCCCCGAGGGGCGCGAGGCCCTGCGGAGCGGCGAGCGGCTGCGGCAGGCGCTCGCCGCGGCTCGCGGCGTTGACGCCGCCGCCATTGCGCGCGCAAACCCCGCCGGCGTGGCGGACGCCATCCGTCGCGCGCGCTTGACTGCGATCGCGGCGCTGCAGCCGGCCTCCGGGCACTAGCGGCGCAAGCCATGGGCAAAAAAAACCCCCGGACAGGCCGGGGGCACATTTCACTACTGGGTTCTGCGGGGCCGGGACTCGCCCGGCCCGAAAGCTCTAGCGCTTCTTGGAGCGAGCCTTCGAGGTGGCCGATTTGACCGTCGCAACGTTCTGCTCGACGCTCTTCTCGACGGTGTCATAGATCTGCTTGTTGATCGACGCCATGTTGTTGTAGGCGCCCTGGGCGGCGGCGATCGCGGTCTTCACGTTGTCGACCATCGACTCCGAGCCGGTCGGCGCGTACTTGAACGCCTCTTCGAGGGCGGCGACGGCGGCGCGGTTGAATTCGGAAGCCTGCTTCTCGAGCACGCGCTTGACTTCGTTGTTGGTCTCGGCGGCGGCCTCGTAGGCGGTACGCGAGTAGGCGTAGGCGCGCTTGACGACCGGCTCGATCGCGGCGGAGTTCAGGGCGATGACTTCATGCACGTCCTTGGCACCGGCGAGCGCCTGGGCATGCGCGGTGGCCTGCTCGACGCTGTCGCGGGCGGCGCCGAGGCCGAGCTGCGCGAGCTTCTCCACGTTGGCGAGCGAAAGCTGCGCGAACTGCGCGAACTGGTTGAACGCGGCCTCGTTGGCGGCGGTGAGCTGGTCGATCTTGAACATGGCGTCGGATCCTGTAGGTGGGGGTAGGGGGGCCTGGCGGCCTGAAATGCTGCACTGCACAAACCCATTTTAGGCTATTCCCGCCCGGAGTCAAGGTTTTTTTGCTGCAACGCAGCATACAAGTGGAATCAGGCACTTGCAGCAAGAAGGCCCGCCGGATGGTGGGCCTTTCGGGGTGCTGCAGGGGCGTTCCCGGCGGGGCCGGGCGCTCTGCCTAGAACTTGATGCCGCGTTCCTTGAAGTAGCGGATCGCCCCGGGGTGGAACGGGATCGGAGAGGCGCCGGTCGTCTGGTTCTGCAGGTCGAGGAAGGCAGCGTCCTTGTGGACCTTCACCAACTCTTCCTTCTTCTCGAACATCGTCCTGGTGATGTTGTAGATCAGCTGCTCGTCGGCCTTCTCCGGCACCACCAGCAGGTTCCACACGTCCATGTTGGTGGTGTCCGTGGTCTGCCCCGGGTAGGCGTTGGCGAGGATCCGGTTCTTCACGTAGATCGGGCCGATCTTCTTGCGCATGTTTTCCACGCCGTCGCCGTGGTCGATCAGCTTGATCTTCTTGCCGGGGGTGGCGGCGAGGTCTGTGATCGAGGGCGTCGGCACGCCGCCCACCCAGAAGAACGCGTCGATCTTGCCGTCCTTCAGCGCGTTCACGCTTTCGGCGACCGACAGGCGCTCGCGCGTCATGTCCTTGTTGGGGTCGAGCCCGTAGGCCTCGATCAGCCGCATCGCCGTGATCTCGGTGCCGCTCGCCGGCGCGCCGGTGGAGACGCGCTTGCCCTTGAGGTCCGCGAACCGGTTGATGCCGGTGCTTTCCACCGTCACGACGTGCATGCGGTTCGGGTAGAAAACCACGAGCGTGCGCAGCGCGACCTTCTTGCCGGTGAACTTGTCGAGCCCGCTGTAGGCGTCCCAGGCGGCGTCGGCCATGGTGAAGCCGAGCTCGGACTTGCCGCCGTCGATCAGCTGCAGGTTGGCGATCGAGCCCGCGGTGACCTCCGCGGTAGCGTCCACACCGGGCACGTGCTTCGAAAGCAGCGCCGCGAGGCCGCCGCCGAGCGGGTAATACACGCCGCCGGTGCCGCCGGT
>JANMYH010000421.1:0-1760 GCA_031381925.1 Burkholderiales bacterium
CAGGGCGACACGAAGCGACTCGTCGCACTTGTCATCAAGGGCTACATGGGCCCGATCACCGTCAAGGGGCAGCCGTTTAACAACATCCTGATCGCCGTGGACACCCAGTTCCCGGTTCTGAAGGAAAACGCCAAGCTCGCCGACGTGCTGAACTACGTCCGCACCGCGTGGTCGAACAAGGCCGACACCGCAATCACGGCCGATTTCATCCAGAAAGTCCGCGACGAATTCAAGGACCGCACGACGGCTTGGAACGCCGAGGATCTCGCCAAGGCATTCCCGGCGAAATAACCGCACACGACCATGGCTCACGCAGCTGAAGCACACGCGCACGGCGCACACGGTCACGACGACCACCACCACGAGGAGCACGAACTCGGGTTCTGGCGAAAGTGGGTTTTCGCCACCGATCACAAGATCATCGGCATCCAGTACCTCACGACCGGGCTGGCGTTTTTGCTGTTCGGATTCGGGCTGATGATGGTGATGCGCTGGAGCATCGCGCACGGTGCCACCGCCCTGCCGGACTGGTGTGGCCCGTTCCTCCATTCGATTTTCGGCGACGCGGTCTTCGACAAGGTCGTCGGGCCTGATGGCAAGGCGATTGCCGGCTACTCGCTCTCGACGCAGGGCTACAACGTCTTCGGCGCGATGCACGGCACCATCATGGTGTTCTTCGGCATCGTTCCGGTGGCATTCGCGGGCTTCGCAAATTTTGTGATGCCGCTCCAGCTTGGCGCGATCGACATGACCTTCCCGCGCATAAACATGGCGAGCTTCTGGTCGTTCTTCATCAGTTGCGTGATCATGGTGTGGAGCTTCTTCGTCGAGGGCAGCGCCGCGAAGTCCGGCTGGACGAACTACCCGCCGCTCGCTGGCGTGGCGGATACGGGTCCGGCGTTTCACTCGGTGATGAATGGTGGCACGCTGTGGCTGCTGGGCATGGTGTTCAACATCACCTCGTCCCTGCTCGGTGCGGTGAATTTCATCACCACCTTCATCCAGCTCCGTGCGCCGGGGCTCACGTGGAGCCGCATCCCGTTCTTCTGCTGGGCGCAGTTCATTACCGCGTATTTGCTGCTGCTCGCCTTCCCGCCGCTCGAGTCAGCGGCGATCATGAATCTCTTCGACCGCGTATTCGGCTCGAGCTTCTTCATGCCGACCGGGCTGGTGGTCAACGGGCTGAACTTCGACGGCCAGCCGCTCCAGTACTCCGGCGGCGGCAGCCCGATCCTCTGGCAGCACCTGTTCTGGTTCCTTGCGCATCCGGAGGTGTACGTGCTCATCCTGCCGGGCATCGGCATTGTCACGGAAGTCATCGCCTGCAACAGCCGCAAGCCGATCTGGGGCTACAAGGCGATGGTCGGCGCGCTGTTCACGCTGGCATTCCTTTCGTTCATCGTGTGGGCGCACCACATGTATATGACGGGCATGGGCCCGAAGGTCGCCGCGTTTTTCCAGACGACCACGATCATCATTTCGGTGCCATCGGTGATCCTACTCACAGCGCTGCTGCTTTCGTTATGGGGAGGATCGATCCGCTTTAATACACCGATGCTTTTTGCCACGGCGTTCCTCCCGATGTTCGGCATCGGCGGGCTCACCGGCATCCCGCTCGCCTTCAACGCGGTGGACCTCTACATGCACGATACCTACTACATCATCGCGCATTTCCACTACATCATCGCGCCGGGCACCATCTTCGCGATTTTCGCCGGGGTGTATCATTGGTACCCGAAGGCGACCGGGCGGATGATGAG
>JANMYH010000454.1:0-2593 GCA_031381925.1 Burkholderiales bacterium
ATGCCCCGCTTGCGCAGCAGCGCCACCGCCTCGTAGGACATGAGGCAGAACGGCCCGCGGCAATAGGCCACGACCTCCTTTCGCCCGCGCAGCTCCCGGAAGCGCTTCTCCAGCTCGTTGATCGGGATGTTCACGGCGCCGGGCACGTGGCCGGCCGCGAACTCCTCCTGCGGCCGGACATCAAGGACGGTAACCAAGCCGCGACGGGCGCGGTCGAGGAGCTCGGGCGCGGGAACCGGTTCGAAATCGTCCTTCGAGAGAAAGTAAAGGCGCACGATCCGCTCGATCTCCGCGTCGTGCGCCTCTCCCACCCGGGCGAGCGCCGTGCAAAGCGCGGTGACCTTGTCTCCGGTCAGCCGGTAGTAGACAAACGGCCCGTCCTTGCGTCCCACCACGAGCCCCGCCTGGCGAAGCTTCTGCAGATGCTGGGAAGTGTTCGCGACGGCGTTGCCCGTGAGACGGGCGAGCTCGTCGACGCTGCGCTCGGACTGGCCCAGAAGCTCGAGGATCTCGAGCCGGACGGCGCTGGACAGCGCGGTACCCACGCGGGCCAGCTGGGTAAAGAGTTCACGCTTCGGATTTCGGCTTGACACCGCTCCTCCTCCTCGATACATTCAAGCAATCGATTGAATGATAGAACAAACGCCCCTCCGAGTCCATCCCGGCGGACCACGCCATGATCTCTCAAGCTGCGGCCACCTACGAGCCCATCCTGCGACTGACCGCCTTCGTGGCCGTTTTCGTCCTGATGGCCCTGTGGGAAGTCGCGGCACCGCGTCGCAAGCGGGAGCATTCGCGTCAATGGCGGTGGTCCCATAACCTTGCCCTGCTTGCCATCGACATCGCGTTCATTCGCGTGCTCGCCCCCGGCGCCGCGATCGCCGTGGCCATGGCCGGCGAAGTCCACGGTTGGGGGCTCCTGAACGTCGTGCAGCCGCCGACCTGGCTCGGCATCCCCCTCGCGGTCGCATTCCTGGACCTGGCGATCTACTTCCAGCACGTGGCCTTTCACGCCGTGCCGACGCTCTGGCGCCTGCATCGCGTGCACCACACCGACCTCGATTTCGACGTGACGACCGGCACGCGCTTTCATCCTGTCGAGATTCTTATCTCGACGGGTCTCAAATGCGCCGCCGTCGCCGCGATCGGCGCGCCGGTCGTAGCGGTTCTTGCATTCGAGCTCCTGCTGAACGCATCGACCATGTTCAATCACGGGAATGTGCGCATGCCAACGGGAGTCGATCGGTGGCTGCGCTGGATGGTCGTCACACCGGACATGCATCGCGTGCATCATTCGATCGTCTTCAACGAGACGTCCAGCAACTTCGGGTTCACCCTGTCATTCTGGGACCGCTTGCTGGGAACGTACCGCGCGCAACCCCTGGGCGGCCACGAGAGCATGACGATCGGCGTCGATGCCTTTCGAAGCCATGCCGACCTGCGCATCGACCGACTTCTCATCCAACCCCTGCTGGACAATCCCGGCGGATATCCGATCAATCGGCGCGATGAGCCGACGCAGGTCTAGGGCCGGTTCTCCTCGATCTCTGCAATTGCCCGTGGATGCCGTGCCTCACGCGCGGCGCGGATCTCGCGGCGCCTCAGCAGCAGGTAGGCGGCGGGAATCACGAACATCGACAGCAGCGGCGCCGTGACCATGCCGCCGACCATGGGTGCCGCGATGCGCTGCATGATCTCGGAACCGGTGCCCGAGCCGATCATGATGGGCAGCAGGCCCGCGATGATCACCGCCACCGTCATGGCCTTGGGCCGCACGCGCAGCACCGCGCCCTCTCGGATCGCGTCGAGCAAGTCGGCTTCGCCCGTAGCGCCCGCCCGGATTCGGTCCTCCCAGGCGTGCTTGAGATAAATCAGCATGATCACGCCGAACTCGGCCGCGACACCTGCCAGCGCGATGAAGCCCACGCCGCTCGCCACCGACACGTTGTGCTCGAGCATCCACAGCAGCCACACCCCGCCCGCAAGCGCGAACGGCATCGTCGCGAGGATGAGTGCCGCCTCGTCGAAGCGCTTGAACGTGAGGTAGAGCAGCACGAAGATGATTGCGAGCGTGGCGGGCACGACGATCTTCAATTTCGCGGTGGCGCGCTCGAGGTACTCGAACTGCCCCGACCACGAGATGGAATAACCGGCGGGAAGCTTCACCTCGGCCGCCACCGCCTTCTGCATGTCGCCCACCGCCCCCGCGAGGTCGCGTCCACGGATGTCGACGTAGATCCACCCCGAGAGCCGCCCGTTCTCGCTCCTCAACATCGGCGGCCCGTCGGCGATGCGGATCTCGGCGAGATCCCCGAGGCTGATCTGCGCGCCCCGCTCGGTGAGCACCGGCAGGCGTCGCAGCTCCTCGATCGAATCGCGCACTTCCCGGGGATAACGCACACTGATCGGGAAGCGCTGCAGGCCTTCCACCGTCTCGCCCACGTTCTCGCCACCGATCGCCGCCGAGATGATGCTCTGCACGTGGGCGATGTTGAGCCCGTAGCGCGCCGCACGGTCGCGGTCGATCTGGACATCCACGTAACGCCCGCCCGCGAGCCGCTCGGCGAGCGCCGAGGACACGCCCGGCACCTTC
>JANMYH010000056.1:0-1787 GCA_031381925.1 Burkholderiales bacterium
GGCGACGGCACGGTGAGCGCCGTCGCGGAGGCCACCCGCGGCACCCAGACCGCCCTCGGGATCCTGCCGATGGGCACGCTCAACCATATGGACAAGGATCTCGCCCTGCCCCTCGAGCTGGGCGAGGCCGTGCGGGTGGCGGTGGCCGGGCGGCGGGTCGCGATCGACGTGGGCGAGGTGAATGGCGTCGCGTTCCTCAACAACTCGAGCATCGGCATCTATCCCGACATCGTGCGTGATCGCACCCGCCAGCAACGCCGCCTGGGCCGCAGCAAATGGCACGCCATGCTCTGGGCGATCCTCGCCGCGATGCGGCGCTCACCGCTCATGCGAATGCGCCTCGAGCTCGACGGCAAGCAGCAGGAATGCTGCGCGCCCTTCGTCTTCGTGGGCAACAACGTGTACGAGATGGAGGGTTTTGGCATCGGCAAGCGCGCGCGCATGGACGCGGGCGAGCTGAGCGTCTACACCACGCGCCGCTCCTCCTCGGCGGACCTGTTCCTCCTGGCGCTGCGCGCGCTCTTCCGGCGCCTGCGCCAGGCCGAGGACTTCAGCGCCGCAACCGCCCGGAGCCTCACGGTCGAGCTGCCTCGCAAACGCGTCATGGTCTCGATCGACGGCGAGGTGCGCCCGATGGACACGCCGCTGGAGTACCGCATCCTTCCGCGCTCGCTCCTGGTCATGGCGCCGGCCCTGGCGGCAAGCCATTGAGAACCCTCGTCCACCTCTCCGACCTGCACTTCGGGCGCATCGACGAAACGCTGCTCGAGCCGCTGCGGCGGCGGCTCGTGGCCCTGCGTCCCGACCTGGTGGTGGTCTCTGGTGACCTCACGCAACGCGCTCGCGCCAGGCAGTTCCGCGAGGCGCGCGCCTACCTCGACACGCTGCCGAAACCCCAGCTGGTGGTGCCCGGCAACCACGACGTGCCGCTCTACAACGTCTTCCAGCGCTTCCTGCGCCCGCTGGCCAAGTACAAGCGCATCGTCACGCCCGATCTAGACCCCCACTTCATCGACGCCGAGATCGCGGTGGTCGGCGTGAACACCGCGCGCGCATTCGTATTCAAGGGCGGGCGAATCAACGAGGAACAGGTCGAGGTCGTGCGCGCGAAGATCTGCAACCTCGGCGAGGAAGTCACCAAGATCGTCGTGACCCACCACCCGTTCGACGTGCCCAAGGGAAGCGACGAGGCCGACCAGATCGTGGGCCGCGCGAAGATGGCTCTCGAGAAGCTCGCCCACTGCGGCGCCGACCTGCTGATCTCGGGGCACCTGCACGAGTCCCACGTGGGCCACACCGCCGAACGTTATCGAATCGCAGGCGTCTCGGCGCTGGTGATCCAGGCGGGCACGGCGCTGTCGACGCGCACACGCGGAGAGGAAAATTCCTTCAACGTGCTGCGCGTCTCGCCCCGCCATATCGAGGTGGACCAGTACATCACGAAGGACCGTGATTTCGTCCGCACCGCGACGCGTGCGTTCGATCACTCGGGCGATGGCTGGAGTCCGGGGGAGGCGTTACCTTGAAGGCGAAAGAGCCGCAGGCGAACGAGCCGCGGGCCCCAAGCCTTTCCCCGCGCGGCCTCGCGATCCTCGGCTGGGGGTCGCTCTTCATCACCGGCTGGCTCTTCTTCGTGATCGCGTGGGATGTGTCGAGCCACGCCCCGCTGGTCCTCGTCGACGGGCGGGTCGCCGCCTGGCTGCACCGGCACGGCTCGGCCGAGCTCACCGCCTTCATGCTCGCGATCTCCCACATGAACTCCACCGTGGGACTGGGCGCGATGACCG
>JANMYH010000057.1:0-14349 GCA_031381925.1 Burkholderiales bacterium
TCGAGATGCTCCGGGCGCGTGCCGAAGACGATCTTCTGGCCGTCGACGCCGGCCGCGTCGCGCGGCGCCGGCACCCGCACGCCGCCGGCGAGCTCGATCTGCGCGCCCCCGTTGGCGCGGCGCAGCGTCCCGGGCAGGAAATTCATCGCGGGCGAACCGATGAAGCCGGCAACGAACAGGTTGGCCGGGTGGTCGTAGAGCTGGAGCGGCTGGCCGCGCTGCTCGACCAGGCCGTCGCGCATCACCACGATCTGGTCGGCCATGGTCATGGCCTCGATCTGGTCGTGGGTCACGTAGATCGAAGTGGTCTTGAGCCGCTGGTGCAGCTCCTTCAGCTCGGTGCGCATCGCCACGCGCAGCTTGGCGTCGAGGTTGGAGAGCGGCTCGTCGAAGAGGAACACCTGCGGGTCGCGCACGATGCAGCGCCCCATCGCCACGCGCTGGCGCTGGCCGCCCGAGAGCTGGCGCGGGTAGCGGTCGAGCAGCTCGGTGAGCCCGAGGATGGCGGCCGCCTTGTTGACGCGCTCGTCGACCTCGGCGCGCGGGCGCTTGGCGAGCAGCATGCTGAAGGCCATGTTGTCGCGCACCTTCATGTGCGGGTAGAGCGCGTAGTTCTGGAACACCATCGCGATGTCGCGCTCCTTCGGCTGCATGTCGTTCACCACCTTGCCGCCGATCGAGATCTCGCCCTCGCCGATCTCCTCGAGGCCCGCGATCATGCGCAGCAGCGTCGACTTGCCGCAGCCCGAAGGCCCCACCAGCACGGCGAACTCGCCGTCGGCGATGTCGACGTCGACCCCGCGGATCACGTGCGTGCCGCCGAAGTGCTTGTGGACGTTGCGAATGTGGACCGATGCCATTATTTGCTCTTTCCTTCGACGACCACGTATCTCGGCCGCCCGGTGGTGGCCCAGTCGATCAGATTCTGCGCCGCCTTTCGCCGCAGCTCGCGCTCGCCCTCCACGGAGTAGAAGGCCGCGTGGGGGGTGAGCAGCACGCGGGGATGGCGAAGGATCGGATGATCCGCTTCCGGCGGCTCCTTGGGAAGCACGTCGAGGGCCGCCCCGTCGAGGCGCCCCGAATCCACGGCCGCCAGCACGTCGTCCACGACGGTCACGGCACCGCGCGACGTGTTCACCAGGTACGAGCCCTTCTTCATGAGCGAGAGCAGGCGCGCGTCCACCAGGCCGCGGGTCTCGTCGTTGAGCGGCACGTGCAGCGAGACGATGTCGGCCTTGCGGAAGAGCTCCTCCTTCGACACCCGCTCCACGTAGGCGGGAAAGTCGCCGTCGATGAGGTACGGGTCGCAGGCGATGACCGGGCCGAAAACGTTGCGCGCCACGTACGACATGCGCTTGCCGATGCGGCCCAGGCCGAGGATCCCCAGCGTCATCTCGGAGGCGCGCGCGAGGCCGCCTGTCGAGGCGTAGTGCCATTTTCCACCCCGGATATCCCGGTCGAACCACGCCAGGTGGCGCACGAGGGACAACGCCAGGCCCAGTGCATGGGTGGCAACTTCGCCCACTCCGTAGTCGGGGGAATTGGCAACCCACACCCCGAAGCGGCGGGCGTCGGCCACGTTGACCGTGTCGTAGCCCGCACCGAGGCGGCTCACGATGCGCAGCTCGGGACGCGCCGCGAACACCTTCGCGTTCATCGGGGCGTACTGCGCGAGCACCCCGTCACAGCCCTTGGCGGCCGCGATCACGTCGTCCTCGGTGCGGCACTGCGCCGTCGCGACGTCCATCCCGGCCTCGCGCAACAGGTCGCGTTCGAGGTCGGCATCGGGAAAGTCGTAGTCGGTGATGAGGAATTTCAATGGTTGTCGCGCGGGACGTCCGCCCCGCTCCTGCCGACGAGGAAATCGAGGTCCGCGCCCTCGCTCGCCTGGTTCACGTGGTCGACGTAAAGCTTCCAGTAGCCGCGGTTCATGGGCGGCTTCGGCGCCTTCCACGCCTTGCGGCGCCTTGCCAGCTCCTCGTCGCTCACGTGCAGGTGGAGCTTGCGCTTGGCGACGTCGAGCTCGATCAGGTCGCCGTTCTTCACCAGCGCAAGCGGGCCGCCCGCCGCGGCTTCGGGCGCCGAGTGCAGCACCACGGTGCCGTAGGCGGTGCCGCTCATGCGCGCATCCGAGATCCTCACCAGGTCGGTCACGCCCTTCTTGAGGAGCTTGGTCGGGATCGGCATGTTGCCCACCTCCGCCATGCCGGGATATCCCTTGGGACCGCAGTTCTTGAGCACCATCACCGAGCCTGCGTCGACCTCGAGCTTCGGGTCGTCGACACGCGCGTGGAAATCCTCGATGTCCTCGAAGACCACCGCGCGCCCCTTGTGCTTCATGAGCCGGGGCGTGGCCGCGGAGGGTTTGATGATCGCGCCGTCGGGGCAGAGGTTGCCGCGCAGCACCGCGATGCCGGTATTCTTCTTGAAGGGCTTCTTGAACGTCATGATCACGTCCGGCCCGTCGTTCCTTGCGTCCTTGTTGTTGTCCCAGAGGGTGCGGCCGTTCGCGGTGAGCGCATCGCGGTTGAGCAGGCCCGCCTCACCGAGCTCGCGCAGCACCACCGGCAACCCGCCCGCGTAGCAGAAGTCCTCCATCAGGTACTTGCCGTTGGGCATCAGGTTCACCAGCGTGTGCACGCCGCGCCCGAACTCGTCCCAGTCCTCGAGGTCCAGCTTCACGCCGATGCGGCGAGCAACCGCAATCAAATGAATCACCGCGTTGGTCGAGCCGCCGATCGCTGCGTTCGTCCGGATCGCGTTCTCGAACGCCTTGCGCGTCAGGATCTTGGAGAGCGTCAGGTCCTCTTCGACCATCTCGACGATGCGCCGCCCGGCCATGCGCGCGATCACGTTGCGGCGCGCGTCGACCGCGGGGAACGCGGCGTTGCCCGGCAGGCCGACTCCGAGCGCTTCGACCATCGAGGCCATGGTGGACGCCGTGCCCATCACCATGCAATGGCCGTGGGAGCGATGCATGCAGCTCTCGGCTTCGTGGAACTCGTCCTGCGTGATCTTGCCGGCACGCAGGTCCTCGGAAAGCGACCAGGTGTTGGTACCCGAGCCGATGCGCTCGCCCTTGTACCAGCCCGACAGCATCGGCCCGCCGGACACGCCGATGGTCGGCAGGTCGACGCTCGAGGCGCCCATCAGCAGCGCGGGCGTGGTCTTGTCGCACCCCATCAGCAGCACCACGCCGTCCAGCGGGTTGCCGCGGATCGATTCCTCCACGTCCATGCTGGCGAGGTTGCGATACAGCATGGCCGTCGGGCGCAGCAGCGTCTCGCCCAGGGACATCACCGGGAATTCCAGCGGGAAGCCGCCCGCCTCCAGCACGCCATTCTTCACGTGCTCGGCGAGCGTGCGGAAGTGCGAATTGCAGGGAGTGAGCTCGGAATAGGTGTTGCAGATGCCGATGACCGGGCGGCCGTCGAACTGGTCGTGGGGGATGCCGCGATTCTTCACCCACGAGCGGTAAATGAAGCCCATCTTGCCTTCGCGCCCGAACCACTGGGCGCTGCGGCGCTTTTTTCGACCGGCCATGCGGGGGATCTCCTCGGGTTGGAGGTTACGGTGGCCCGTCTATAATGGTCAAGTGGTCAGGCCAATTGGATAATTGATACCCACCCATGAACATACTCGACTTGAAGGGCCGCACTGCCGTGGTGACCGGGGGCGCGGCAGGCATCGGATGCGCCATCGCGCAGCGGCTCATGCAATCGGGCGCCCGCGTAAGTCTCTGGGATCGCGATGAAAAATCCCTCGCGGACGCGGCGGGAAAGCTGGGCGCGGGTGCCCATACCGCGCAGCTCGACGTGAGCGACGAGGCCCAGGTGCGGCGCGCCTGCGACGCGACCCTGAAGGCGCTCTCGAAGATCGACGCGCTGGTATGCAGCGCGGGGATCACCGGTCCCAACGCGACCACCTGGGACTATCCCGTCGCCGATTGGAAACAGGTTCTCGACATCAACCTGACCGGCGTCTTCCTCTGCAACAAGACGGTCGTCCCGCACATGCAGAAGAACGACTACGGGCGGATCGTGAATATCGCGTCGATCGCCGGCAAGGAGGGCAATCCCAACGCGAGCGCCTACAGCGCCTCCAAGGCCGGGGTGATCTCGCTCACCAAGTCGCTCGGCAAGGAGCTCGCGAAGAGCGCGATCCGCGTCAATTGCGTGACACCCGCGGCAGTCAAGACCGGGATGTTCAGCCAGATGACGCAGGCGCACATCGACTTCATGCTCTCGAAGATCCCGATGGGGCGCTTCGGACAGGTCGAGGAGATCGCCTCCCTGGTGGCGTGGCTGTGCACCGAGGAATGCTCGTTCTCCACCGGTGCGGTTTTCGACCTCTCCGGTGGCCGCGCGGTCTACTAGGTTCGAGGCGGCAGTGGTGCGCAGAATCCTGCTCCTGAGATAATGGGGCTGCCGATCCCAGAACAGGAACACCGACCATGTCCCGAACGCTCATCCTGGCCTTCCTCGCCTTCCCCGCCATCGCCCTCGCCGCCCCGCCGAACGCCTGCGAGCTCCTCCAGCAAGACGAGATCAACCTCGTCGCCGAACGCAAGGTCGAGCGCGTGCAGCCGCAGAAGAGCGGCAATCCGTCCGAATGCGGCTACCTCGACGCGCGCAAGGGCGCGGTCCTGGTCCTCACCGTGCGCGAGGTGCAGTACGCGGTGAAGGACGAGATGCAGGTCGAGCGCGACAATCTCGAGAAGATCTACCGCGCGAAGTCAAAGACGATCGAAGCGGTGGGCGATGCCGCGTATTGGCAGCCGGTCAATTCGCAGATGGGCTTCCGCAAGGGCAAGACCATCGTCACGGTGCGCTTCTCGACGCCGAAGAATCAGAACGAGATCGACACGGCCCAGATCGCCCGCGTGGTCGAGACACGCCTGGCCAACCTTCCCAAGTAAGTGCAGCTCGTCCCCGGGCGCCTCACCCTCACCGACCTGCTCGCGTTCGCCCGGTCCGACGAACCCCTGCGGCTCGACGAGGGCACGCGGCGCGCGCTGGCCGAGGGCGCGCAGGCGGTCGCGCGCATCGTGGCGCAGGGCAAGCCCGCCTACGGCATCAACACCGGCTTCGGCAAGCTCGCCCGGACGCACATCGCCGACGACCAGCTCGAGCTGCTGCAGAAGAACCTCGTGCTGTCGCACAGCGTCGGCGTGGGTCCGCTCCTCGCCGACGAGGTGGTACGGCTCACGATGCTGCTGAAGGTCGCGAGCCTCGCGCGCGGATATTCGGGCGTGCGGCCCGCCGTGGTCGACGCGATCGTGGCCCTCCTCGATGCGGGCGTGTACCCCTGCATCCCGTCGAAGGGCTCGGTGGGTGCCTCCGGCGACCTCGCGCCGCTCGCGCACATGAGCGCGGCGCTGCTCGGCTGGGGAAAGGTGCGCCACCGCGGGAAGGTGGTCCCGGCCGCGGAGGGCCTCGCCATCGCCGGGGTCGCGCCGCTCGTGCTCGGGCCCAAGGAGGGGTTGGCGCTCCTCAACGGCACGCAGGTCTCCACCGCGCTCGCGCTCATCGGCCTCTTCGCGGCGCAGAACGTGTTTGCCGCGGCGGTGGTCGCCGGCGCGATGTCGGTCGATGCCGCGATGGGCAGCGACACGCCCTTCGATGCACGCATCCACGAGCTGCGCGGCCACCCGGGACAGGTCGCGGTCGCGGCCGCGTATCGGAGCCTCCTCGCGGGTAGCCGCATCCGCGCCTCCCACCTGACCGGCGACGACAAGGTCCAGGACCCGTACAGCCTGCGCTGCCAGCCGCAGGTGATGGGCGCCTGCCTCGATGCGATGGGCCATGCTGCGCGCACGCTCCTCACCGAGGCCAACGGCGTCACCGACAACCCGCTGGTATTCCCCGCGACCGGGGAGTCGCTCTCGGGCGGCAACTTCCACGCGGAGCCGGTAGCGTTCGCCGCCGACCATCTCGCGCTCGCCATCGCGGAGATCGGGGCGCTCTCGGAGCGGCGCATCGCGCTCCTGATCGATGCGAGCCTGAGCGGGCTGCCGCCGTTCCTCACCGCCGCGTCCGGCGTGAACTCGGGCTTCATGATCGCGCACGTGACCGCCGCCGCGCTCGCCTCCGAGAACAAGTCGCTCGCGCATCCGGCGAGCGTGGACTCGCTGCCGACGTCCGCGAACCAGGAGGACCACGTCTCGATGGCGACCTTCGCCGCGCGCCGGCTGGGCGACATGGCCGACAATACGGCGGGCGTCGTGGCGATCGAGCTGCTCGCGGCCGCCCAGGGCATCGACTTCCGCCGGCCGCTGGCGACATCCGTCCCGCTCGAAGAGGCGCACGCCCTGATTCGAACCGTCGCCCCCCACCTGGACGGTGACCGCTTCCTGGCCCTCGACATCGAGGCCGTCACGCCGCTCGTGCGCGGCGGCGCCTTCGAAAAATGGTGTCAGAGACGAATTTTCGCGTCGTGAAAATTCGCCTCTGACACCCGTTTCCGGTCGAGCTTGCCCATGGCGTTGCGGGGCAGGCTCGCGACCTCGACGTATCTCGCGGGCGCCAGGACGTGAAGGCGCGCAAGGGCAAAGGCGCGTAGTGCCGCCCAGTCGAGGGCGCCGGCCGCGACGATCGCGACGCCGAGGCGCGTGTCGCCGCCGTCTTCGATCGGGAACGCAGCCGCCTCGCGCACGCCTGCGAATTCCATCAGGATCGCTTCGACGTATTCGGGCGATACCTTGCGACCGCCCGTGTTGATGATGTGGTCGATGCGTCCCTCGATGTGCAGCCGGCCCTCGGGGTTCATGCGGCCGCGATCGCCGGGATAGAACCAGCCGTCGCGAAACCGCGTGCGCTGCCCCGCATCCTCCCCGTAATAGTCCGTGGGCATGCCGGGCACCGTCACGCGGATCTCGTCCTGCTCGACCAGCTCGAGCCGCACGCCGGGCTCGAGCGCGCCCACGCTCGTGGGATGGTCGAGCAGCATCGCGGGCGTGGCCATGGCGACGACGCCCACTTCCGCCAACCCGTAGGGCACGTAGATGTTCGGGGAAAACTGGCGCCGCGCCTGCTCCAGGATCGCACGCGTGGGGGTGCTGCCCACGAGGCGCAGGTGGCTCACGCCGGGAAAGGCGGGGCCCCGCCCGGGCAGCGCGGCGAGCATCAGCGCGAGGTTCGCCGGCGGCACGGTGACGTGCGTGACGCCGTGGCTGCGGATCGCCTCGAAGAAGTCGGCGTTGCCGTAGCCGCGCGGGAAGACCACCACGCCCGACTTGCAGAGCGCATGCATCGCGAGGTTGAGCGCGATGGTGATGTGCAGCGCGGGTGGCAGCACGCGCGGCACCGGCGCCACGTCGCAATGCATCCGGTCGAGCCGCTCCTCGAACGCTCCGTGCGTCTGCAGCACCCCCTTGGGCATTCCGGTCGTGCCGGTAGTGAGCGCCAGGCGCAGCGGAGTGTCGGGGCCGAATCCCGGCTCGCCCGAATCGACGAGCGTCTCGTCGCCGCGCGCGCCGATCCCGTGCAGCTGGAGCATGCGGCATCCGGGGGGAACCACCTCGAGCCGCTCCGAGACCAGGGCACCGACCCGGAACTTGCGCAGCAGCTCGTCGCGATCCGGCGTGCGCAACGACGGGGCGATCGGGACCACCAGCGCGCCGATCCAGCCGAGCGCGAGGAAAACGATCAGGTAGAGGGGGGACTGGCCCATCGCGAGCCCCACCACGTCGCCCGCGCCGATCCCCTGGCTGCGCAGGTGGGCGATGGTGCGCGCGAGGAGCGCGCGGAAATGCCGGTAGCTGATCGGCTTGCCGGCCGCGATGAAGGCCGGCGCCTCGGGGCTGCGCTCGACCGAGGCGAGGACGCGATCGAGCAGCATCGCGAAGACCTAGCCGGGAACCTTGTCGGTGCTCCTGGACGCGCCGCCGAATACGCTTTCACGCAAGACGTCGCAGATCTGCAGCTTGTATTCGGTATAGAACTCCATGCGGCCCTTCTTCTGCGCCTCGAGGTGCTCGGGGCGCGTGCGCCAGCCTTCCTGACCGCGCTCGTCGGCGAATTCGACGAGCGTCACGCGCTCGCCGTCCTCGGCGGTGAACGACTTGTGCGAGATGTAGCCGGGCATCGTGCGGGCCATCTCGCTCATGCGGGCGGCCCACTTGTAGTACTCCTCGACGTTCTCGGCCTTGAGCCGCGAGCGGAACACCGTCAACACCATGATGGCGCCTCCCAATGGTTACTGGTCACCGCCAGTCTACAATCCCCCCATGGCTACCCGGAAACCGGGCCTCGCATCCCGGGGCCTGATCGACGACCTCGTCGCCGCCAATCGCATCCTCGCGATGCATGGCGTGCTCGACGCCTATGGGCATGTGAGCGTGCGCAGCGATCGAGAGGCGCACTTCCTGATGTCGCGCTCGCTGGCCCCCCAGCTCGTGGCCGCGAAGGACATCCAGGAGTACGGGCCCGACAGCGAGCCCATCGCAGACACGCGCAAGCCCTACCTCGAACGCTTCATCCACGGCGAGATCTATCGCAGGCGCGCCGATGTGATCGCGATCGTGCACAGCCACTCGCCCTCGGTGATTCCCTTCGGCATCGCCAGGACCGCCCTTCGTCCGGTCTACCACATGGCCTCGTTCCTCTGGAGCGGGGTGCCGGTGTTCGACATCCGCCGGGTGCGCGAGGACAACGACCTGCTGATTCGCGACCGACCCCTCGGAAAAGCGCTCGCGGGCTCGCTCGGCCAGTGCGCCTGCGTGCTGATGCGCGGCCACGGCATGACGGTGGTCGGCGAGAACCTCCCCGAGGTGGTGTTCCGCGCGGTGTTCACCGAGATGAACGCGCAGCTGCAGATGCAGGCGCAGCGCCTCGAGGGCCCGCTCGAATTCCTCAGTGACGAGGAGGGGCGGCGCGCGACGGAGTCGAACCGGCCGACGATCGAGCGGCCCTGGGAGCTCTGGAAAAGCCAGGCCTTCCGAGGGAAATGAGCCCCGCCACCGCCATCCAGGCGGCGAGGAAGGCGAGCCAGATCACGACGCCGAGCGCGAACGCGAAAAGCAGGCTCTCGGCGGTCAGGCTCATCGCCGGCACGAAGGCGTCCCACGTCGCGCGCGCGATGTCCGGATCGCCGCGCGTGACCATGTGGGAGAGCTGGCTCCAGAGGTCGGCGTTCAGGGCGGACACGCTCTCGCGCAGCCTCGCGACCGTGTCCACCATGGCCTGGATCACGATGCCCTCGTCCCGAAAGGTGCCGTCGCTGCTCTTGAGGTGATGCTGGATCAGCTTCTGCAGGTCGCCGCCATGGTTGCGATTGGCGATCTCCTGGAAGAGCGCGAGGTCCTGGAGGGCCTGGTCGAGCCGCCCACCGAGGCGCTGGCGGTACTGCGCGACGAAGCTCGGCACGCACGCCGCGGCGAGGACGGCGCCAACGAGGACCAGCCGGTCGAGGATTCCGCGCAGCATGCCGTCACCTTACCGCGATTTCAGGGCACCGGGTTCGCATCGATCATCGCCTGCAAGCGCGCGTCGAGATCGGGGTGCCGTGGGAGCGGGATGCGCATCGCGCCTTCGAGCACGCCCTTCAGCTCGCCCACGCTGGCGAGGTGCCGCGACTCGGTCGTCCCGCCACCGCGATGGATCGAATAGCGGGTGTTGCGAAGCACGTGGCGTTGCGCCGTGTCGGCCCGCGCCGCGAGGATCCCGGTGACGAACTGCGATTGGGGAAAGTGCGCGAGGTACCAATTGGAGACCTCGTAGTCGGCCTGGAGGTGCTCGTGCAGGTCGAATGCGTACATTTCCCGCCAGCCGTCTGCCAGCCGCGCCTCGAGGACGAACTCGTCGCCCGCGGGCACCAGCCGGTGGGGCTCGTGGGGTGTGGCCTGCTCGACGTGCGCCTCGAGCACGAGCGGCGCAGTGAGGGTGAGGCCTCCGAAGCCCACGTCGGCGATGTAGCGCGTGCCCTCGATCGGCACCAGCATCAGCATGTGGCTGCGCGCGGTCGTGACACCCGCGGGCACGTTCCACCGCACCCGCGCCGCGAGCGTCTTCACCTCGAAGCCGATCCGGCGCAGCACGTGGGAGAAGAGCAGGTTGTGCTCGAAACACCAGCCGCCGCGACGACGCGTCACCAGCTTGTCGACGAGGGAGCGCAAGTCGAGCCTGACCGGCTCGCCGAGGAAGGGCGAGAGGTTCTCGAACGGGATCGCGCACGTGTGCAGGCGCTGCAGCTCGCGCAGCGTCTCGAGGTCCGGGCGCGGCGGGGCCTCGAGGCCGACCCGGTCCAGGTACGCGTCGAGGTCAAGCACGGCGCAGCTCGTAGACGAGCGAAGGCGCGCCCAGCAGCTCCACCTCTCCCGTGAGCCGCTCGCCCAATTGCTCGGCGACCCGGATCGAGCGCGCGTTCGCGGGGCGGATGAGGCTGATGAGCCGGTCCTTGCCAATCGTGTCGAAGGCGTAATCGCGCGCGACGGCCGCCGCTTCGGCGGCGTAGCCGTGCCCCCAGTGCTGCCGACCGAGCACCCAACCGAGCTCGAACCCCGGCCATCCCGGCGGATCGAGGAACCCCACGCGCCCCAGGAGCTCGCCCGTCGCCTTGAGTTCCACCGCGAACATCCCGTAGCCAAGAAGCCGCCAGTGGCCGAGGATGGCGGCGATCGAGCGCCACGCCTCCGCGCGGTTGAGCGTGACACCGGTGCCGAGGTATTGCATCACCTCGGGATCGGCGCACATCAGGGCATATGCGTCGTGGTCCGAGCCGCGAAAGGCGCGCAGCAGCAGGCGCCCGGTCTCGAGCGTTACTTCCACTCGTCCTTCGGAAGGACGACGTATTGCGCGACGCCGTTGCCGAAAGACCAGTCCTCCCGCGTGCTCTCCACGATCGAGACGGTAACGTCCCCGGGACGCACCCCGGCATCGCGTGCGAGCAGCTCGGCGGCCCTGGCGTAGAACGCCTGCTTCTGCTCGGTCGTACGGCCCTTCGACAAGGTGACCTGGATCACGACGATGCCGTCGGTGCGCTCCACGCCGAGATAGGACGCGTTGTAATTGAGGCGCCCGGACGGGTGCTCGGTGATGACCTGGAAGCGGTCGCGCGCGGGAACGTTCATGTGCTCGACGAGGGCGCTTTGCACGCACTCGCCGATGGCGGTCACTTGGGCTTCGCTGCGGCCCTCGATGAGGTCGATTCGAACCAGGGGCATCGCCGAATTCTACTTCACACGCAGGCGAGGATTTCCTCGAGCGCGTCCAGGTCCGCGGGCTTCACCAGGAAATGGTCGAATCCGGCCTTCAGCGCGTTCCTGCGATCCTCTTCCTGGCCGTAGCCGGTGAGCGCCACCAGCCGGATGCCGGCGGCGCGCGGCTCCGCGCGCACCCGGCGCGCCACTTCGTAGCCGTCGTAGCCGGGCAGGCCGATATCGACGATCGCAACGTCGGGATGCAACGCCATGGCACGCTCGAATCCCTTCGGGCCAGTGTCGGCCTCATGGACGTCGTGCCCCTTCAGCCCGAGCATCATGGCGAGGGTCTCGCGCCCGTCGGGGTTGTCCTCGACCAGCAGGATGCGCAGCGCGCGGGTCTCGGGTGCCGTGGAAGCCGCGGGCCGCGCGGCAAGGTCGGCGTCGCTGCGCGGAATCCGCACCGTGAACGAGGCGCCCCGGCCCGGTCCCTTGCTCACCGCGTCCACGGAGCCTCCGTGCAGTTCCGCGAGCCGGCGAACGAGCGTGAGGCCGAGGCCCAGGCCACCCTGGGTCCGGTCGAGGGTGCGGCTGCCCTGGGTGAAGAGGTCGAAGACCCGGGGGAGGAGTTCGGGCGTGATGCCCATGCCGTTGTCCTCGACCTGGATCAGCGCGTCGCTGCCGTCGGTGCGCGTGCGAACCGTGATGCGCCCGCCCTCGTGGGTGTACTTCGCCGCGTTGTCGAGGAGGTTCGTGACCATCTGCTCGATGCGCGTCTCGTCGCCATCGGCAAAGGCTTCCCGGCAGTCCGCCTCGACCTCGTGGTTTCCGAGGCGCCCTGCGCCCGCCATCGCCGCCACCGCGCGGCGCGCCACCACCGCGACGTCGACGATCTTGCGGTCGAGTGTGATCATGCCGCGCGTGACGCGGGCCACGTCGAGCAGGTTATCGACCAGCTCGCGAAGCCCGAGCACCTGCCGGTCGATGATCTCGCGCGCGCGCCCCGCATGGGCGCTCCGCGGGTCGACCTGGGCGAGCACCGCGTTGGCGCTGGCGAGCGCGTTCAGCGGATTGCGCAGCTCGTGGCCGAGCATCGCGAGGTATTCGTCCTTCGCCGCGCTCGCCTGCTCGGCCTCGACGCGCGCCTGCTGCTCGCGCGCAAGCGCGTGGCTCAAGGCGCGCTCCCGCTCGCCCAGCTGCGCGGCCGCGGAGTGGAAGGCGTGCGCGACCTCCTGAACCTCGCCGATGCCGCCATCGGCGGGCCTGGGCAGCTCGTCGCCCCGCTCGAGCGCGCGGGCCTGCTCGCCCAGGGCGGATATCGGCTTCTCGATGCGACGTCCCAGCATGAGCGCGAGCAGGATCGCCACCAAGATCGTGAGGACCGCGGTGCCAAGCAGCAGCCACGACGATTCCTGCAGCGCGAACTCCACCGCCTCGGCGGGCAGGCCGGTCGCCACGGTCCAGCCCCAGCGCACCGAGCGGCTGTGCGAGCCGTAGAAGTTCTGTCCGTCGAGCCCGGTGCTGCGGAACGCCCCTTCGGCGCGCTCGCGCGTCTGCCGCAACACGTCGGGCGATGGGGATTTTCCGACCCAACGCTCGTCGTCCAGCGTGCGCGCGATGATCAATCCGTCCTGGTCGAGCAGCGTCATCGTCGCGCTGGTGGCGATCGGGTATTGGCCGATGAACTCGCGCCATGCCCCATGGTCGACGGCGGCCATCAGGATCGCGATGACGCGTCCCTCGCGCACGACCGGAACCACGACCTGGGTGGTGTACTTCCCCTCGAATTGCACCAGGGGCGAGACCGCCGGGAGGCCCGATTCGACGACCTGCCGGCGTGTGGCCGCGTGAATTGCAGGTCCCGGCGCATCGGCCCCGGCCGAAGTGACGGCAACAACCTGCTGCCAGAGGGGTTCCCCGGCCGCGAGCAGGGTCCACATCGGCTGGACCGCGGCGACGCTGCGCAGGCGTTCCCTGGAAACGGCAAGATTTTCCGGATCGAGGTCCGCGGCGAGTGCGAAGGCGCTCAGGACGCGCACCGAGCCCTGGAGCTCGCTGTCGAGGGCGATTGTGATCGCCCGGACGCGCTCCAACTGGCGAAATTCGAGGGCGGTGCGCTCCTGCCACCAGGAATACGCGGTGAGGGCGGTGGAAAAAACCAGCAGCGGGAGCAGGGCTCCCACCACCATCACGAGGAGGTGGGATCGGATCTTCACGCACGACTGACACCCCCCTCCGGGGGGCGGTTCCGCGGCCCCGGAGTTACTTCTTGGCCGGCGGCGCCTTCTCGCAGATGCGCCGGTAGAGGTCCTCGTCGCTCGAGCCCTTCTCCACGGGCTGGAAGCGCTTCTCCGCGGGCTTGGGCGCGGGCATCGCAAGCAGGATCCCCTCGCCGGCGGCGGCGGTGTAGAGCTCGAAGCTGCGCAGCGCGATCGTGCGGGGCTTGCAGCGCAGCGCCGCACCCACCACCAGCGATTGGTACTTGCCGCCGACCTCGCCCTGGAGGTCGCGAAAATCGACGAGATACTTGAAGGTCGTCTCCCCGCCTCGCGACTTCACGCTCTTCGGGTCTATCGAGAGGCGCTGGCTTTCGTTGCCGCGCAGCAGCTCCCAGGCGGCCTGCGAAGGCAAGGCTCCCGCGGCGAGGATCGCAGCCAGAACGCAGCTCGATTTTTTGATGTTTTTCATGGGGCTCCCGGATGCCGTATGGGCAAGTGCGCATAATAGCGGGATCGAATCGAAATTGTCCTCGTCATGACCCATCGAAAGTTCGGCGATGCGTCGCGAGTTGTGCGGGCGCCCCGCGGCACCACCCTCGCCTGCCGCAGCTGGCTCACGGAAGCGGCCTACCGGATGATCCAGAACAACCTGGATCCCGACGTGGCCGAGAATCCCGCCGAGCTCGTGGTCTACGGGGGAATCGGGCGCGCAGCGCGCAATTGGGAGTGCTTCGACGCGATTCTCGCCGCGTTGAGAAGGCTCGGCGACGACGAGTCCCTGCTGGTGCAGTCGGGCAAGCCCGTCGCCGTCTTCAAGACCCATCCCGACGCTCCGCGCGTGCTGATCGCCAACTCCAACCTGGTGCCGAAGTGGGCGACCTGGGACCACTTCAACGAGCTCGACCGCAAGGGCCTGATGATGTACGGGCAGATGACCGCGGGCTCGTGGATCTACATCGGCTCCCAGGGCATCGTGCAGGGAACCTACGAGAC
>JANMYH010000077.1:0-4776 GCA_031381925.1 Burkholderiales bacterium
ATACAAAAAATCAGCCGGCGCACATCAGGGAGATCTCGATGAGAAGTGCGCATTTACTGGCCGGGTCAATCCTGGCCGCGATGGCTCCGCTGGCGGCCTCGCAGTCGAACGGAGACGAACAATTCTTGAAGCAGTACGCCGTGACTGTCGCGAAAGTCGCCGCGGGTTTCGTGAACCTCGCCGGTTCCGAGGACAACGCCGTTGCCCTGGTTGAGGCGCTCTACCACGGGCAGGCGGTGCAGCTGGTCTGGCCCGCGGTGACGCCGGAATCGTCGCTACCGTCGATCATCGCCATCGAGCCACCGACGGCGCCCATGGATTGGGACGACGTGCGGCTCGCGCTGATCCTCGCGCGGGACGCGCTGGCGAGCGTAGGCATCGTGCGCCCCGCAGGCGAGCAGCTGAGGGCGGCTTTCCTGGGCGGGGAGTTCGTGGCGCCGAGCGGGCGGCTGGTGGGGTTGCGCGGCGTGCTGCAGATGCGCGCCGATGGTTTCAACTGGGGGCGGATCGCCTCGGAACGGTTCCAGCGCCCAGCGGTCGCTCGTATCGAGTGAAGACGACGGAAATGGATCATGACAAGAACGATGATGGTCGTCCTGGCGCTGGCATCGGTTCCCCTCGGCGGCTGCGCGGCGGTCGCGCTCACTGCCCTTGGGGTCGGCATGGCCACAGGCGTGGGCCACACGCTTGGCGGCATGGTCTACAAGACCTTCACCGCACCCCAGGCGCAGGTGAAGCGGGCAACCCTCGGCGCATTGCAGCGAATGCAGGTGAAGGTGGTGAAGTCGGAGCGTCACGGCACGACCGAAACGATCATCGGCAAGGCCGGTGATCGCGAGATCGAGATCGAGCTGGAAGCGCTCACGCCGGCGACGACGCGCATGAAGGTGACCGCCAAGCAGGACAGCGGCATCCTGCGCGACGGCGCGACCGCCACGGAAGTCATCCTGCAAACCGAAAAACTCGTTGGACCCTCGTAAACGACGGAGGCTGGAAAATGAAATTCAAGATGCGACTCCTGGCTGCAACCCTGCTCACGTCGCTCTCGCCGCTCGCGCTCGCGCAGGCCCCCGGCGGTGAAGTGCCGCCTCCCGCAACCAATCACGGACAGGCGCTCGTCGCCGGCAAGATCGCGTCCAATTTCACGACCCTCGCGGGTTCGCCGGAAAACGCGCTCGCGCTCGCCAACGCGCTGCGTAATGGCACCGAGGTCACGCTCACCACGATCGTGCCGCCTCCCGCCGGCAGCACCGAGCCGCCCACGACCACGACGACCAGCTTCACGCCGCCCACCGGCAAGATGGGCTGGGGCAACGTGAAGCATTCGCTCGCGCTGGCGCAGGACGCGCTAGCGCGCGCGGGTGTGACCAACCCTACCGCGGAGCAGCTGAAGACCGCGCTGATGGGAGGCGACATCGTCGTCACCGCACCCGACGGGACCGCGACCACCACCACGCTGCGCGGCATCCTGGTGATGCGCTCCGAAGGCATGGGTTGGGGCAACATCGCGAAAGCCGGTGGCACCAAGCTGGGGCCGGTGACCAGCAAGGTGAAGATGGGCAACGGCGCCACCACCACGGCCGCCGCGGACACTGCGAGCAAGTCGAAGGGCGTCACGACCGCGGCGCGTGCGAGTGCATCGCAAGGCACGAGCAAGGGCATCACCACTGCGAGCGGCGGCGCGGCGGGCCATGCACCGAAGGGCAACGCCTACGGCCGCGGCATCGTCTCGGGCGCCGGGGGAGGCGCGACCAACGTCGCCTCGGCAGGCGGCGGCAAGCACTCCGGCGCGGGCGTGGTGAACGCGGGGGGTGGCAACTCGGGCGCGATCAGCACGGGCAGCAACGCCGGCGGCAACGGCAATGGCAAGGACAACGGCAAGGGTGGCAAGCCCGGCGGCTGATTCCCGTCGCGTTCACGAAGAAGAGGGGCCCGGCGACGGGCCCTTTTTTCATCCCGCGCGGGGCGCGAGCGGCAACTCGATCACGAAGGTCGCGCCGGCGCCCGGGGCGCTGCTCGCGCGTACCGCGCCGCCATGGCGCTCGACGATGCCGCGAACGATATGCAGCCCGAGCCCGACACCCGTGCGCTGGGTGTTGGCCTGCCAGAACGGCTCGAAGACCGTTTCCAGGGCGGCCGCTTCGATGCCGCAGCCGCTGTCGCTCACCTGCAGCCGCATGACCTCGCCCGCGCGCGCCGCCGACAGCCGCGCGCGGCCACCGCGGGGCGTGAACTTGAGGGCGTTGGACACCAGGTTCGAGATCGCCTGGGTGAGCCGTGCGCGGTCTCCCGGCAGCGGGGGCAGATCCGTGGGCAGGTCGAGGTCGAAGGTGACTTCGGCCGCGCCCGCCTGCAATGCAAAATCCGACGCAACTTCTTTCATGAGGACCGCGGCATCGATGGGCTCGGGGTCGAGCGGCAGGTTGCCGCCCTCGATGCGTGCCACGTCGAGGAGGTTGTCGAGGAGCCGGTTCATGCGCGTGGCCTGGCGGCGAATGACGGCGATCGATGCGGCGAGGCGCGGGTCCTTGTCCGGGCCCTCCAGCGCCTCCAGCGGTCCGAGCGCCAGCAGGACCGTGTGCAGCGGATCGCGCAGGTCATGGGCCACCGCGTTCAGGACATCGCGCCGCGCGCGGCTTGCCGCTTCCGCGAGGAGCGTGGCCGCCTGCGCATCGTCGGCGCGACGAACCTGGGCGCCGATCGCCTCGAGCATCGCCATCTCGCGCATCGCCGAGGTGGCGAGCTCCTCCATCACCGCGACGTCGCGCGCCGACCACGCGCGCGGCTTGAAGTCGATGGCGCAGAAGGAGCCGATCACCTCGCCATTGGGGGACTTCATCGGAACGCCGAGGTAGGCCGCGACGCCGAGGGATTGCACCGTGGGCACTTCGCGATACCGGGGGTCGGCGCGCGTGTCGTCGATCACCAGGGGGCCTTCGCTGACCATGGCGTAATGGCAGAAGGTGGTGCCGGTCAACTCCCGGTGGGTCGCGAGCGGCTCGCCGAACCCGCATTGGCTCACGTAGAAATCGCGATCGGCGTCCACCAGCGAGATGAACGTGGCGGGAGCGTCGATCAGGGTGGAGGCGAGGCGGGTCAGCCGGTCGAGGGCCTCGCTGGGGGGCGAGTCCAGGAGCCCGGTGGCACGCACTGCGCCGAGCCTCCGAGCGTCCAGGCGGGCTTCACTGGCGCGTTCGAGGGGCGAAGTCAATGGCGTTTCCCCTCAGGGGCAGTGGAAGTTCGGTGGAGATGGTGTTCGAGTCTACGGCGCTCGCGGGGTTCCCTGCGCCAGGCGCGGCCATTCCTCCACCAGGATGCGGGCGACGATGATCCAGCGTGTGCCGGCGCCGCGGATCACGGCGGCCTCTCCTTCGGCGAGCTGCGGCGCGCCGGCGATCGCGGCGAACGGGTTGCCGTGGCTGGAGATGATCCGCAGGCTGCCGCGCGCGGGCGGCGTGGCGAGGATTTTCTCGAGGGCCGAGTAATCGGGCTTGCCCCTGGGCGTCATTGCGCCGAGCACGTCGCGCGTGGCGGTGGCGCGTCCGGTCATCAGCTGCGCGGTCTCCATCGTGCGGCAATACGGGCTGGCGAGGACCTCGGAGAACACGAGCTTCAGCGTGCGCATCGCTCGCGCGACCGCGCGAGCATCGCCGCGACCCGCATCGCTCAGGTTGCGCTGCTGGGCGCAGTCGTCGAAGCCCTTCATGTCGCGGTCGTTCTGCGAGAAGTCGGTGCGCGTGTGGCGGAAATACAGCGTGAAACCGCCTTGTTGCAGCGCCTGCACGAGCGCGGGTCCGGCGATGGCCTCGCCTGGGTCGGGAAGAGCGTTTCGCTCCTGCGCAGGCGTGAGAGCGGTAGTGGCCATGCACAGTACCACCATGCTGCATCGCAGCAAACCCATCGCAATCTCCCGCGGCTTCTTAGGAGATTACTTTAAATCGAAATTCCAAGTACTTGATTACGTTGTGTTTCAGTTCCCAGAAACGAGTGTAGAAATCCGCGCTAACCCTTTGTCGCACAAGAAAAAATTGCTCAATCAATTTGCTTGACTCCCTGTAGCTGGCCTACTACAGTGTCGCCAAGTGGGAAAACGTGGGAGTAAGGGTGTTCCAAGGGGCGACGCAGATCAACCTGGACGCAAAGGGACGGATGTCGATCCCGACGCGTTCGCGCGACCCCCTGACGCAAGGCGGCACCGTGAAGCTGGTGCTCACCGCGCACCCCGAAGGCTGCCTGCTGCTCTACCCGATGCCCGCGTGGGAGCCGATCCGAACCCAGGTGATGGCATTCCCGAGCCTCGACCGCCAGGCCAATTTCTGGAAGCGCCTGCTGGTCGGCTTCGCCGAGGAAGTCGAGCCCGATTCCGCGGGCCGCTTGCTGGTATCGCCCGAGCTGCGCGACTTCGCCCACATCACTCGCCAGGTGATGTTCGTGGGGCAGGGCAGCCATTTCGAAATCTGGGATCTCGAGACGTGGAACGCACAGCTCGAGACCCTGAGGTCCGGAGGTAGTCCGAACTTGCCTCCGGGGATGGAGAACTTCTCTCTGTGATGCGGCCGACGACCCTGGGTCCGAAGCCGCTCCCCCAAGAGAGCAGACCCGGCGTCAAACCGTTCCCCCGTGAGTGAGGCCTCCCATGTCCCGGTCCTTGTCGAAGAAGCAATGTCTGCCCTTAACCTCCGCGAAGACGGAATCTACGTCGATGGCACCTTTGGTCGCGGCGGGCACAGCGCGGCCATCCTCGCCCGTCTCGGTGTTCGCGGAAGACTTCTCGCT
>JANMYH010000082.1:0-4627 GCA_031381925.1 Burkholderiales bacterium
GTGAGCGTGTCGCGGCGCTGCTCCTGGCTCTTCACCGTCTCGGGGCGCGCCTGCAGGATGTAGAGCTTGCCGTCCTCGCCGTCGCGGCCCCACTCGATGTCCATCGGGCGCCCATAGTGCTTCTCGATCGACATGGCGTACTTCGCCAGCTCCTCGACTTCGGCGTCGGCAAGCGAGAAGCGCTCGCGGTCGTTCGCGTCCACCGGCACTTCGCGAACCGACTTGCCCGCCTCCGCGGCGTCGCCGAACACCATCTTGATCGCCTTGGTGCCGAGGCCCCGGCGCAGGATCGCGGGCTTGCCGTTGGCGAGGCAAAGCTTCGAGACGTAGAACTCGTCCGGATTGACCGCGCCCTGCACCACCATCTCGCCCAGCCCGTAGCTCGAGGTAATGAACACCACCTCGCGGAACCCGGACTCGGTGTCCATCGTGAACATGACGCCCGCGGCCCCGGTGTCGCTCCTCACCATGCGCTGCACGCCCGCCGAGATCGATACCTCCGCGTGGGTGAAGCCCTTGTGGACGCGATAGGCGATGGCGCGGTCGTTGTAGAGCGATGCGTAGACGCGGCGCACGGCCTCGAGCACGTGCTCGACGCCGCGGATGTTGAGGTAGGTTTCCTGCTGGCCCGCAAAGGAGGCGTCGGGCAGGTCCTCGGCGGTCGCCGACGAGCGCACCGCGAAGCTCGCGGATCCCGAGCCCTGCGACACGCGCGCGTACTCGTCGCGGATCTGGCGCTCGAGCTCGGCGGGCAGCGCCGCCTTCTCGACCCAGCCGCGGATCTCGGCCCCCGCCTTCGCGAGCGCCTGCACGTCCTCGACATCGATTTTCAGGAGCGCCGCGCCAATGCGCTCGGTCAGCTTGTTGTAGGCGAGGAACTCGTCGAACGCCTGCGCCGTGGTCGCGAAGCCGCCGGGCACGCGCACGCCGCTTGCCGCGAGCTGGCTGATGAGCTCGCCCAGCGACGCATTCTTCCCCCCGACCGTGGCGACATCGGTCATGCGAAGCGATTCGAGCGGGAGGACGTAGCGGGCCATGGGGTGGGGGATTGCGAGGAAGCTTGCAATTATAGCGAACGCTACATGACAATGTTGCAGCGCATCATGAGGCGCCCCTCCCTCCGGTCAGACCATGTCCCAGCGCAAGCGTGTCTTTTTCGTCTCCGATCGCACCGGCATCACGGTGGAGGCGCTCGGCTCATCGCTCCTCACCCAGTTCGGTGACCTCGACTTCCTGCGGGTGACCCTGCCCTTCATCGACACCATCCCGAAGGCCATACAAGTGGTCGCGCAGGTGAACGAGGCGCACCGCGCCTCGGAGCAACGCCCGCTGGTCTTCAGCTCGATCGTCGACGACGAGGTGCGCGCCGAGATCAACAAGTGCGACGGCCTCGTGCTCGACGTGTTCGAGCGCTTCATCGTGCCCCTCGAAAACGAGCTCGGCCAGAAGTCGCTGCACGCCGTCGGCAAGTCCCACAGCGCGGGCAACGTGAAGGACTACAACCACCGGATCGAGGCGATCAACTACACCCTCTCCCACGACGACGGCGTGACCCACCGCGGGCTGAACGAGGCCGACATCGTCCTGGTGGGCGTCTCGCGCAGCGGCAAGACGCCCACCTGCCTCTACATGGCGATGCAGTTCGGCATCAAGGCGGCCAACTATCCGCTCATTCCCGAGGATCTCGAGGCGAACCGCATCCCGCCCTCGCTCGCCCCGCTCAAGGGGAAGGTGTGGGGGCTGTCGATCGCCCCCGAGCGCCTGCACCAGATCCGCAGCGAGCGCCGGCCCGATTCCAAATACGCATCGCTCGAGAACTGCCGCTATGAGGTGGCCGCGGCCGAGAAGCTGATGCGCAACGCGGGAATCCCGTACCTGGATTCGACCACCAAGTCGATCGAGGAGATCGCGACCCACATGCTGCATGAAGCCCACTTGGTGCGCAGGGTCTACTGACAAGTGCGCAAGGAACCTGAAGGGTCGGCGCGTTTATGCGAAGATACGCGCGATAAAGGGGTCGCCCGGCCCCGCCAGAACGACATTCAGGAGAGACCATGAAAACCAAGAAGCGCGTCCTGCCCGCCCTTTTGCTGTCGCTTTTCGCCGGCATCGCGGCGCCCTCCGCCTCCGCCGCCCAGTTCTCCAACGTGTACGTCTTCGGCGACAGCCTCTCGGACGCGGGCTACTTCCGGCCGTTCTTCGCGTCGCTCGTCGCGCAGGGTTTCCCCGCCGCCCTGGTGCCCGTCCTCGGGCGATTCACCACCAGTCCGGGCCCGACGTGGGGGGAGCTCGTGGCCCAGTACTACGGCGTGACGCCGTTGCCGAGCAACGTGAGCGGCGGCACGATCTACGCCCAGGGCGGCGCACGCGTGGCGACCAGCCCCGGTTTCGTCACCCCGCCGGGCCAGCCCCAGCGGCCGGTCAGCGTGCAGATCGACGAGTTCCTCGCCGCGAGCGGCGGGAGCGCCGATCCGAACGCCCTCTATACCGTGTGGGCGGGCGCGAACGACCTTTTCGTCCAGCTGACGGCTTTCCAAGGTGGCACCATCACGCAGGCGCAACTGCAGAGCAATTTCCTCGCCGCGGCCAACGCCGAGGTCGCGCAGGTCCGCCGCCTCACCGACGCGGGGGCGCGCTTCGTCGCAGTCTTCACGCTGCCCAACGTGGGAGCGACGCCTTCATTCGCGGGCAGCCCGCTTGCCGGATCGGTCACGGCGCTGTCCGCGGGCTATAACACGACGCTCTTCACCACCCTGCAGGGCGCCGGCATCCGCGTGATTCCGGTCGACACGTTCAGCCTCTTCAACCAGATCCTGGCGAACCCCGGCGCCTATGGCTTCACCAACACGACCGGCACTGCCTGCGGGCCGTTCCCGCCGTTCTCGACGTCGGCCAACTCCTTCTTCTGCTACGCCGGCAACCTTTCCGCGCCCGGCGCGGACCGCAACTACGTGTTCGCGGACTCGGTGCATCCGACGACCGCCGCGCATGCCGTCATCGCGCAGTTCGTGGAGTCGCTGATCGAGGGCCCGAGCCAGTACGGCCTGCTCGCCGAATCCGCGCTGCGGATGCGCGCGAGCCATGTCCGGACCATCGGCGACGGGCTGGCGAAGCACCGCAACGACGAGGTCGGCCAGTTCAGCGTCTTCGTGGGCGGCGACGGTGGCGACTTCGAGATCGAGTCGGGCACCGGCAACACCGGTGTGGGCACCCGGGTTCGCTCGGGAACGCTGGGCATGACGATGCGCGCCTCGGAGTCGGTCACGCTCGGCGCCGCCTTCGGCAACGCCCGGAACAAGGCGACCTTCGGCCTCGGAGCGGGCGGCTACAACGCCAACGAGCACGCGTGGTCGGTGTTCGCGGCGGTTCGCTGGGGCGGCTTGTACGGCACGGGCATCGTGTCGCTCGCGGACGTCAAGTTCAACGACATCCGCCGCAAAATCGTGCTCGGTTCCAACACCAGCATCGCCACCGCGAGCGCCGAGGGAAGTAATTCCTCGGCGTACTTTTCCCTTGGGTATGACTTCCCCCTCGGACGCCTCATGATCGGGCCGACGGTTGCGGTCACCACGCAGAACGTCGACGTGAACGCATTCGACGAGACCGGCGGCGGCGCGGCGGGACTGCGCCTGCAGCAGCAGAAGCGCAAGTCGGAGGTCTGGAGCGCCGGCGCCCGCGCGTCCCTCAACCTCGGCAACTGGACGCCGTGGGTGCGCGTGACCGCCGACAAGGAGCGCCGCGACGACGTGCGCCTGGTGTCGGCCACGCCGCTGTCGATGCTCGCGATCAACAGCACCTACGACGTGCCCGCCTATCGGCCCGACACCAGCTACATGACCGGCTCCCTCGGCGTGAACGGTCTGGTGCTGCCCAATGTCGCCCTGAGCCTCGCCTACTACAGGGTCTCGGGACGCTCGGGGATCAAGGAAGACGGCGTGAGCGGCACGGTGTCGATCCGGTTCTGATGCGGCGCATGGCAACCCGAAGGGCCGCTGCCGCGGCCCTTTGTCTTTGATGAAGCGCGTCCACTCCGCGGCGAACCTCCCCGAGGCGCACCTGCTCGTGGATCTCCTCGCCGACCGCGGCATCCGCGCGCGCATCTTCAACGCCAATGCGTCGAGTCTGGCGGGCGAGCTCCCGATCGACGCGGCACTTCCCCAGCTTTGGGTCGACGATCCCGCCCACGCCGAGCGCGCGCGCGCGGTGATCGAGGAGTTCACGCGCGGCAGCGCTTCCACCGTGATCCTCAAGTGTCCCGCCTGCGGCGAGGACAACCCCGCCTCCTTCGACCTCTGCTGGGCTTGCGGGGCGGGGCTCGAGAAGTAGGCGGAAGTGATGCGAGCAAGAGGCGTGGCATCGGCGTACATCGGCGTTCCGCATGAACCGGCAGCAAAACTAAGGCGTGCCGATAAAGAGGTAGAACCGCCCCTTGCCGTTCTTCGCGTCGGCCACACCGAGGTAGACCGGCCCGATGAAGGTGCTGGCCGCGATGTAGGCGCCGATCGAGCGCTGCCAGCCGGAGAGCGAGGTCTCGGTGATCAGCTTGCTCATCCGTCCCGCTTCGGCGGACACGCCCGCGAGGAGCGTGAGCCCGTAGAGCGGTGTAGCGAAGTTGAGCCGGTACTGT
>JANMYH010000123.1:0-2377 GCA_031381925.1 Burkholderiales bacterium
TCAGGGGCTTCATGGAATGATCGTCCAGCGATGCCAATCGGAAGCCAGTGTCCAGTCACGCGAGGCGATCGCGTTCAACTGGAAGGGCTTTGGCAGCTGGGCGGTATCGAGGCGCATGCGCACGGCCGCCTGATAGACCTGGTCCTTTTTGAGCGCGCCCTTGTCGGCGACATGCCACCCGCGCTGGCGCGATAGGACGCGGGTTACCTCTTCGAATCGTGTGAAGTTCTGGGAGACGTTGCCGATGGCCAGGCGATACTGGCGCAGCAGCGGGGTGTAGCTGATCCGAAAGGTGCGCGAGAGCTCCACGGGCTTCTCGTCGAACCAGTACCAGCGCGGCCGCGACAGCTCGAACTCGATCACGAAGTAGAGCGGCACGCCGCGGTTGACGGCTTCCTCGAGGCGCTGGCTGAACTGCACGTCGAACGCCGCTTCCAGGTTCCACCCGTCATCCACGGGCTCGATGACGGCCGAGCTCACCGCGATGCCTTCGGCATATGCGGGCGGGATGAACACCGCGATCGCGAACGCAACGACGACCGAGCGCCACCGCAAAAGCGGTACGGACCAGGCTGCAATCCGGCGAAGGGTCCTGAAAGTCATCGCGAGAGTCATCGTTTGCGGGCTTCTCGAGAAGCTGTCAGCGCGGAAAGTGTGGCATCCGCGAGACAGGTGAGGCTGCGAAACTCAATTTACCACTAATCTCAAGGACTTGCCAGCGGCCGACGATTATCCTGAAAATTCACTTATCGAACTAAATCAAAGAGTTGCATGAAACATCAAGTTCGCTGGGCCGCGGTTCCGAGGGCGCTTCCTCGCCAGAACTCAGCCGCACTCATCTTACGCCCCCCTGGGCGTTGGACCGTCAGGAGCCGGAGCGCGCCGGAGCCGCAGGCCACTAGCAGCTCCTCCCCCGGGGCGCCCACGATCGATCCGGGCGCGCCCTGGATCTCGGCCACCGGGTCCGCCGACCATACCTTGATGACCTCGGTACCCAGCAGCCCTTCTGCGCCGGGCGTGGGGTCCAGCGCCCGAACCTGACGGTCGAGCTCTTCGCAACGGCGCGACCAGTCGAGGCGCGCATCGGCCCTGGTGATCTTGGCCGCATAGGTCGCGAGGCTCGCGTCCTGGGGGCGCAGAGCGAGCGATTCCAGCCGCGCCAGCGCGCCCACGATCGCCCGCGCACCGAGGTCGGCAAGCGTGGCGGTGAGCGACCCGGTCGTCTCGCGACCGCCGATGGAAATCGCCTCATCGAGGAGCACCGGGCCGGTGTCGAGTCCCTCCTCCATTCGCATGATGCTCACACCGGTTCGCGTGTCGCCCGCGAGGAGGGCGCGCTGGATCGGCGCCGCACCCCTCCAGCGGGGCAGCAGGGACGCGTGGATGTTGAGGCAGCCGAGGCGCGGAATGTCGAGGACCGCGCGCGGAAGGATGAGGCCGTAGGCAGCCACCACCATCACCTCCCCGCGAACGGCGCGCAGTCGCTCGAGGGCGTCCGGCGCCTTGAGCGTGGCCGGCTTGTCGATGGGAATGGAGAGCTGATCCGCGGCGCGGGCGACGGCGCTCGCGGTGAGCTTCAAGCCGCGGCCGGCGGGACGATCGGGCTGGGTGAGGACCAGGGGGACGACATGGCCCGCGGCGGCGATCGCCTCGAGGGCCCGGGCGGCGAATTCAGGCGTGCCCGCGAAGACGACACGCACGGGGGCCGGGCTCTCGTCAGGCCGCGTTGCGTTGGCGCTTCTTCAGCTTGGCGCGAATGCGGTTCTGCTTGAGGTCCGAGAGGAGCTCGACGAAGATCTTGCCCTGCAGGTGATCCATCTCGTGCTGGATGCAAGTCGCGAGACTTCCCGAGGCGTTGAGCGTGAATCGGGCGCCGTTTCGGTCCAGGGCGGTGACGGTGACGCTTTCCGATCGCTCGACGTTGTCGTACACGCCGGCCACGGACAGGCAGCCCTCCTGGTTGACCGCCACGCCTTCTCGGCGAGTGATCTCGGGATTGATGAAGACGCGCAGGTCGCTACGATCGTCGCTCACGTCGATGATGATGATCTGCTGGTGGACGTCGACCTGGGTCGCGGCCAAGCCGACCCCCGGCGCCGAATACATCGTTTCGGTCATGTCGTCGACCAGCTTGCGCGTGGCCGCGTCGATCTTTTCAACGCGCCGGGCGGGCGTCGTGAGCCTGGGGTCGGGGTATTGGAGGATCTCGAGAATGGCCATAAATGCTTGCTAATTGAAGAAATTATGTGCAGAATTTACCGCACTACATGAGAAAAGGGGCGTAACCCTTTTCCCGAATATGGGTCCCGAGCTCCATATCCACAAGTGAGTGCCGCCATGCGAAAGACAATTATAACTTTAGTCGTCGCCTTGGCCA
>JANMYH010000175.1:0-1514 GCA_031381925.1 Burkholderiales bacterium
AGAGCAGATCGTGCTTCACGCAGAGCTTCGCGATCTTCTCCAGCTCCTCCGGCGGCATGATGCCCCCCGTCGGATTGGTCGGGAAGTTCAGCGCGATGACGCGCGTCTTCGGCGTGATCGCCTTTTCCACATCAGCGGCCATGAGGGCAAATTCATTTTCCTCACGCGTCTGCACCGCCACCGGCACCCCGTAGGCCATCTTGATCGTCGGATTATATGAGACGTAGCACGGCTCGTGGTAAATGACCTCATCACCCGGATTCAGCACCGCGCGGAAGGCAATGTCCAGCGCCTCCGACACACCCACCGTCACGAGGATCTCCGTCTTCGGATCGTAGCTGACGCGAAACTGTTTCTCGACGTAGTCGGCGATGCCGACGCGCAGCGATTCCAGGCCGAGGTTCGACGTGTAGGACGTCTGCCCCTTCTCCAGCGAGCGGATCACCGCCTCGCGGATCGGCCACGGCGTGGGTTTGTCAGGCTCACCGACGCCGAGTGAAATGACGTCCGTGCGACCGATCACCAGTTCAAAGAAATCGCGGATGCCCGAGCGCGGCAGATCGCGGATTTGTTTGGAAATCTTTTTGTCGTAATCCATGGCGGCAGCGCATCAAGGTGAGACCGGAAGCCGGTCTTCATCTGGCGCCGGTTGCGCGAGGAAGCCGCCCTGTTTGTAGGCTTTGAGTTCAAATCGCGTGGCCGTCGAGAGCACACCGCCGATCGTGCTCAGTTTCTCCGACACGAAGTTCGCCACATCGAGCAAGTCCTTGCCCTCCACCACCACGGCCAGGTCGTAGCCACCGCTCATCAAAAAACAATCGCGCACCTGGTCAAACTGCGAGATGCGACGTGCGAGACGATCAAATCCGCCATCACGCTCCGGTGTGATGCGCACCTCGATCAGCGCGGTGACGCCGCTGTAGCCCGCCTTCTGCCGGTCCACCACCGCGTGATAGCCCAGGATGATGCCAGCCTTCTCGGCTGCGGCGATGCGCTGCTTCACGTCACTCTCGGAGACGCCGAGCGCGGCAGCGATCTCAGCCGGAGTGCGGCCCGAGTTCGCCTGAAGGAGCAGGATGAGGGGATCAACGTTCGTTTGCATTTGGGAGCGCGATCATGGCTCAAGAAGCCCCGGTCGTCACTCAGTTTTGATCACACTCGATCGGAGATTCGCGCGCGGGGGGCGGCACCATCTGCCGCCGCCTGCCGGGAAAGATGTCCGGCAGCATTCCGCCAGGAGCACGGCCACGCCACTGTCCCAGTCGATTACCCGCTCAATCCAAAGCTCGGCTGGTGGGTCACCAGCACGCGCCAGCAGCGCAAGAAAGGCAAGCTCACCCCCGCCCAAATCCAGCAGCTCGACGCCCTTGGCTTCGTCTGGGAGGCCAGCCGCGCGAAATCACCGGCTGTCTCTCCGGCGGGGTTCGTTTGAGAGGGAAAACTCTCACCCATCCACCTTCAACTACCTGCCCGCATCGCTAAGCGAAGCGGTGCTGGCGGGTCAACGGCTCACG
>JANMYH010000188.1:0-15801 GCA_031381925.1 Burkholderiales bacterium
GCCGCGATGGTGGCCTTCAGCTTGAATGACATGTTTCCCTCCTCTGGGATCGGAAAAAAAAGTGCGGTTGGGTCAGTGGATGTGCAGCCCGCCATTCACGTCCAGCACCACGCCCGTCACGTAGCTCGACAGGTCGGATGCGAGGAACAGGAATGCGTTGGCGATGTCCTGCGGCGTGGCGAGCCGCCCGAGCGGGGTCGTTTCGGCCACCTTCTGCTTGCCTTCGTCGGTGATCTTTCCGACGAGCAATTCGGTCTCGACGAGGCCCGGGGCGACCGCGTTCACGCGGATGCCGTCGGGCCCGAGCTCGCGCGCCATGGCCTTCGCCATCGTCTGCACGCCGCCCTTGGCGGCCGCGTAGTGCGGCCCGCCGAGCACGCCGCCGCCGCGCTGCGCGGCGACCGAGCCCATGCAGACGATGTTGCCGCTCTTGCGCGAGCGGAAATGGGGAGCCACGGCGCGCGACATGTTGTAGCAGCCGCGCAGGCTCACATCCATCACCAGGTTGTAGTCCTCCTCGGTGCTTTCCATGAGCCGCTTCGCCTGGCTCACGCCGGCGTTGTTGACCAGGATATCCACGTGGCCGAGCTGCGCGATCACCTCCTGCACGACCTGGCTGCAGCGCTGCGCGTGGCGCACGTCGCAGGCGAAGCCCTTCGCGTCATCGCCGATCGCGGCCGCCGCCTCGTGCACGGCCCTGGCGTCGAGGTCGAGAAGGGCGACGCGCGCGCCTTCGTGCGCGAAGGTCTTCGCCGTCGCGAACCCGATGCCGCGCAGCGATGCGGCGCCGGTGATGATCGCTACCTTGCCCTGGAGCAGCACGTCCGTTTCTCCCTTATGGAACCAGAACGACCGATCCCACCGTCCTGCCCGCGGCGAGATCGGCATGGGCCCGCGGCGCCTCGCGCAGCGGATACGTATTCCCCACCTTGATGCGCAGCTTCCCGTCGGCCACCAGGCCGAAGAGCGCGGTCACGCCGGCGCGCAGGTCCTCGGTCTCCGCGGTGTACTGCGCGACCGTCGGGCGCGTCACGAAGAGCGAGCCCTTGGCCCGCAGGTCCGTGAGCGACACGGTTCCCGGATCGCCGGAGGCCCAGCCGAACGAGACGACGAGCCCGAAGCGGCGCGCGCAGTCGAGGGAGCGCGCGAAGGTATCGATGCCGATGCTGTCGTACACGATCGCCGCGCCCTTGCCGCCGGAAACTTCCTTCACCTTGGCGACGAAGTCCTCCTGCGGGATCAGCACGGCGTGCCGGCAACCGAATTCGTGCAGCACGGCGGTCTTGTCCGCGGCCCCGACCGTGCCGACGACGTTGGCCCCGAGGTGCGCGAGCCACTGGATGAGGATCAATCCCACGCCGCCCGCGGCCGCGTGCACCAGGGCGACGTCGCCCTTGCCGATGGGGCGAAGGCGCGTTGCGAGATACCACGCCGTAAGGCCGCGAAACAGGGCCCCGGCCGCGAGTTCCGGCGGGAGCGATTGATCGGGAAGCCGCACGACCCGGTCGGCGGGAACGATGCGCTCCTCGGCATAGCTCCCGGGGACGAAATACATGTAGGCGACGCGGTCGCCGCGGCTCACGTGCCGCACGTCGATGCCCACCTCTTCGGCGATGCCCACGCCGGCGAATCCGATGCCCGTCGGCAACGTCGCCGGCAGCAGCCCGCCACGGATCTGCGTATCGATGAAATCGACGCCGATCGCCTCGTTGCGAACCCGGACCTCACCGGCCTGCGGGGCGTGCGCGGGCTCGTTCACCCAGCGCATGACATCCGGGCCGCCGACCCGCTCGACGACGAATCGCCCGGGGTTCGCGACGACGCTCATTGCGCGGTCCATCCGCCGTCCACCAGCAGGCCGTGGCCGGTCACCATGCCCGCCGCCGGTGAAGCGAGGAAGAGCGCCGCCGCGGCGATGTCCTCGACCTGCGCCAGGTGGCCCAGGGGAATCTGCGAGTAGAGGAATTGCCGCTTCTCGGGCGTATCGACGATCTTGCGCACGAGGGGCGTGTCGGTGAAGGTCGGTCCCACGCTGTTCACCCGGATGCCCAGTGGCGCGAGCTCGACTGCCATCGCCTTGGTGAGCCCCTCCACCCCGTGTTTGTTCATGCAGTAGACGGTGCGCTGCGGGGAGCCGATGTGGCCCATCTGCGAGGTGATGTTGATGACCACGCCGCCCTTCGCGCGCCGCTCGGGATCCTCGAGCATCTTCTTCACCGCGGCCTGCGAGACGACGAAGCAGGCCCGCGTGTTGAGGTTGCTCATGAAGTCCAGGTGCTCGTCGCTCACGTCGACGAACGGCTCCGGAATGTTGGTGCCGGCGTTGTTCACGACGATGTCCAGGCGCGGCATCTCGGCGATGAGGCGGCGCACCGCGGCCGAGTCGGTCACGTTGCACTCGTGCGCGCGCGCCTTGCCGCCGGATTTCGCGATCCGGCTCACGACCGGATCGAGCTCGCTCTTGTAGAGGGAGACGAGCACCACCTCGGCGCCGGCCTCGGCAAGCGCGGCCGCGATGGCGGCGCCAATCCCTGCGCCGGCTCCGGTGACGAGCGCCACTCGGCCGTCGAGGCGAAAGCGCGGCAGGATCGGCGTGAAATTCACTTCGGGCGCGTCGGTTGTCTTCGGGGTATCGGGCATTGGGATCACCGTATGGCGAAGGGGTCGGGCGTTTCGCGGGCCGTGCTGATCCAGACACTCTTCGTCTGGAGGTATTCGCGGATCGCATCGATGCCGTTCTCGCGTCCGATGCCCGAGCGCTTGTAGCCGCCGAAGGGCGACATGTAGCTCACCGCGCGGTACATGTTCACCCACACGATGCCGGCGTGAAGCCGCTTGGGCAGGTCGATCGCGCGCCGGATGTCCTCGGTCCACACGCCCGCGGCCAGGCCGTAGGGGCTGTCGTTGGCGATGGCCACCGCCTCTTCTTCGTCCTTGAAGCGGATGCAGCTCAACACCGGGCCGAAGACTTCCTCGCGCGCGATGCGCATGTCGTTGCGCACCTCGGAGAAGATGGTGGGCTCGACGAACTGGCCGGTGCCGCACTCGGGGCGCTTCGCCGCCTGGCCGCCCAGGAGGCATCGGGCGCCGTCGGCGCGCGCGATGTCGATGTACTCGAGGATCTTCTTGAACTGGGGCGGCGTGGTGACGGGCCCCACTTGCGTCATCTCGTCCTGCGGATCGCCCATGCGGGCGGTGCGCGCGAAATCGACGACGCCCGCGACGAACTCGTCGTAGATCGAGTCCTGCACGAGGAGGCGCGAGCCGGCGACGCACGTCTGGCCGGTCGCGGCGAAGATGCCCGAAATGACGCCACGGATCGCGTTCTCACGGTTGGCGTCCGCGAAGACGATGTTGGGGGACTTGCCGCCGAGCTCGAGCGTCACGTGCTTGAATTCGCGCGCGGCGGCCTCGTAGATGCGCTGGCCGCCGGTTTCGCTGCCGGTGAAGCCGATCTTCGCGACCTTCGGATGCTCCACGAGCGGCGCGCCGACCTCGTTGCCCAGGCCGGTGACGACGTTGAGCACGCCGGGCGGGAAGCCCGCTTCCTCGAAGAGCTTCGCGAGCTCCAGCGCGGAGGCCGACGTGAATTCCGAGGGCTTGAGCACGAACGTGTTGCCGGCGGCGAGCCCCGGCGCCAGCTTGTTCACGGCGAGCAGCAGCGGCGAGTTCCACGCCGTGATCGCCACGCATACGCCGAGCGGCTCGTGCCGCGTGTAATTGAAGATGTCCGCCTTGTCGATCGGAAGCACCGAGCCCTCGATCTTGTCGGCGAGCCCGCCGAAGTAGCGGAAGTACTGCGGCAGGTATTTCACCTGCGCGCGCATCTCGTTGATGAGCTTGCCGTTGTCGCGCACCTCGATGCGCGCGAGCTTCTCGGCGTCACGCTCGATCAGGTCGGCGAGCCGGAAGAGCAGCAGCCCGCGCGCGCTTGCGGTGAGCTTCGGCCAGGCGCCGGAGTTGAACGCGCGATCGGCCGCCTCGACCGCCCTCCGGGCGTCCTCGCGCTTGCCGCGCGGGATCGTGGCCCACGGCTTGCCGGTGTAAGGATCGCTGCTCTCCAGCGTCTCGCCATCGCTCGCCGGCACCCACTGGCCGTCGATGTACATGTCGTACGAGTTGAGCTTGGTGGCCGCGACGCCGTCGCGCTGCATGGTCGTCTCCATCAGATGACTCCCGCTTCGGTGTGGAGCCGCAGGGCTTCGCGATCCAGTCCGAGGAGCTCGGCATAGACCTCCTCGTTGTCCGCTCCAAGGGCGCGCCCTGCGTGCCTGAAGACGGGCGGGGTCTCGGACATGCGCGGCAGCGCCGCGGGCAGGACCAGCTCCCCGACCCGCTCGTCGTGGATCTTCAGCAGGTTCTGGCGCGCCTTGTATTGCGGCTCCTCGAAGATCTCCTTGATCGAGTAGATCTGCGCGCAGGGCACCCCCCCGGTGCGGGTCTTTTCGATCACGTCCTTCAGCGCGTGGCTCGCCATCCACTCGGCCACGATGGAGTTGACCAGGTTGCGATTCGCCACGCGGATCGCGCTCGTCGGGTATTCCAGGGCAAGCTCCGGCCGGCCCATCGCGTTCGCCAGCCGCTCGAACATCTTGTCGCTGGTGCAGGCGAGCGCGACCCACTCGCCGGTCGCGGTCCGGTAGTGGCTGTGCGGCACCACGTTCACGGTGTCGGCGCCCATTCGCTCGCGCACCGTCCCGTACTTCGCGTAGGCCGGCGCGATCTCGTCGAGCAGCCGGAATACCGATTCGTACAGGCCGATGTCGATGGACTGGCCGCGGCCGGTGCGCTCACGCGCCCGCAGCGCCGCGAGCACGCCGATGGCGCCCCACATGCCGGAGACATAGTCGGCCATCGACGTGGAGCCGGGCACGACAGGCGGGCCGTCCGCCTCGCCCGCGAGCCACGACAGGCCCGCGAAGGCGTGCGCGATGCGGGCGAAGCCGGGTTCGTGGCGCAGCGGTCCCGTCTGGCCGTAGGCGCTGATGCGCAGCATGATGAGCCTGGGGTTGATCTTCGAGAGCGCCTCGAAGCCCAGGCCCCATTTCTCGAGCGTTCCGGGACGGAAGTTCTCCAGGATCACGTCGGCCTGCGCGGCGAGCTTGCGGAACATCTCCGCGCCCGCGGGCTTGCGCAGGTCGAGCGTGACGGTCCGCTTGTTGCGGCTCTCGCTCAGCCACACGAGGCTGTCGCCGCACTCGGTGAGGGTGCCGAACTGGCGCAGCGCGTCCCCGATCTTCGGCTGCTCGATCTTGATCACGTCGGCGCCGAGGTCCGCGAGGATCGTGCCGCAGAAAGGCGCGGCGACGAAGGTCGCGATGTCGAGGATGCGCACGCCGTCCAGCGCGCCCGGTGCGGGGGAAGGGTTCGATGCGGGCATGGGTTCCTGGGGCTGCGCCATGGGGGTCCGAAGTCAGGGTGGCCTGCGACGGACGGACTGTAGCTTCTGCGTGGCGGCTGGACAATCACGTTTATCAGGGTGATTATGCGGTCTAGGTGCACAATCGAAATGGACCGTAACCCATGCTGAACACGTCCGGGGTTCTCGCAAGCATCAACCTGAAGCTGCTGCAGACCTTCCTGCTGGTGGGCGAGCACAGCAGCTTTCGCGCCGCCGCTGAAAAGTCGTTCCGCTCGCAATCGGCGGTGAGCGCGCAGATCCGCCAGCTCGAGTCCCAGCTCGGTGTGGTGCTCTTCCACCGCACCACGCGCAACGTGCGGCTGACGGCCGAAGGCCAGCAGCTGCTCGAATGCGCCCGGCGCGCGCTGCGCGAGATGGAGATGGGGCTGCGGATCATCCGCGAGGCGGCCGACCTGCGCCGCGGGCGCGTCTCGCTCGCCTGCTCGCCCACGATCGCGGCCACGCGGCTTGCGCGGGCCCTGGCCAAGTTCGAGCGCGAGAACCCCAGCATCGAGATCTTCGTGCGGGAGTGCAACTCGACGGCGATCTTCGAGAACGTGCGCAGGCACGATGTGGACTTCGGCATCGGGCCGGTGATCGAGACCTCCGAATTCCATTTCGAGCCGCTGCTCGAGGAGCCGCTCTACGCGCTCGTTCCCAAGCGGTTCATCCGCACCGACCGCTCTACCATCGCGCTGTCGACGCTCGCCAACATGCCGCTGCTGCTCATGGACCCGGCGGCGGCGCTGCGCGCGCTCATCGAGGAGACGATGCGCGAGCGCAACCTCACCCTCACGACCCGCTTCCAGTTCAACCAGGCGCAGACGCTCATTTCCATGGCGGAGGCCGGCATGGGCGCGGCGATCCTCCCGGAGGTCGCGCTTCCGCGGCGGCGCCATCCGTCCACCTATGCGTTGCGCATCGTGGATCCGCCGCTGCTGCGGCAGATGGCGCTCATCACCACGCGCGGCGAGGCCCTGTCGCCCGCCTCCCAGCGCCTGGTGAAGCTCCTCCGCGAGCACATCGGCAGCGACCTCAAGCCCGGGCGACGCCGCCCGTCGGGAGCGCTATTGATCGATCAAACTGCATAATCGACGCGATAAGTTCGTTTGTGGAGGCGGCGCCGCGGCGGTAATGTCGCCGGGTCGTCGTTTCCCTGGAGCGGACATGCAGTTCGAACTGTTGCGCGGCGTGCGCGTGATCGAGAGCTCGGCGTTCATCGCCGCGCCGCTCGCCGGCCTCGCGCTGTCCCAGTTCGGCGCAGACGTGATCCGCGTCGACATGATCGGGGGCGGCATCGACTACCGGCGCCTTCCCGTGATGCCGGGCGGGCGCAGCCTCTACTGGACCGGGCTCAACAAGGGCAAGCGCTCGATCGCGATCGACATCAAGCGGCCCGAAGGCCGCGAGCTGGTGCGCGCGCTCGTGACGGCCCCGGGCCCCGGCGGCGGCGTGCTGCTCACCAATCTCGGCACGTCGTGGCTCGCGCACGCATCGCTCGTGGAGCGGCGGCCGGACGCCGTGACCTGCACGATCGAGGGCAATTCCGACGGATCGACGGCGGTCGATTACACCGTGAACTGCGCGACGGGCTTTCCGTCGATGACCGGCGGCGGCTCGATCGCCGAGCCCGTGAACCACGTGCTTCCCGCGTGGGACGTCGCCTGTGCCTACCAGGCCGCCTTCTCCATCGCCGCGGCGCTCGTGCGCCGCCAGGCGACGGGCGAAGGCGCCGAGCTGCGGATCGCGCTTTCCGATGTCGCCTTCTCCACCATGTCGCACCTGGGAACGCTCGCCGAGGCGGAGCTGCTCGACCAGGAGCGTCCGTCGATCGGCAACGACCTCTACGGCGCCTTCGGGCGGGACTTCGGCACCGCCGACGCAGAGCGCGTCTTCGTCGCCGCGATCTCGCTCGGGCAATGGAAGAATCTCGTCAAGGCGTGCGGGATGGAGGAGGCGATGAAGTCGCTCGAGCGCTCGCTGGGGCTCGATTTCGCCGACGAAGCCCAGCGCTTCGAGGCGCGTGCCGCCATCGCCGGCGTGGTTGAGCGCTGGTGCGCCTCGCGGACGATGCCGGAGGTCGCCGCCACGTTCGCGGCGAACAAGGTTTGCTGGGGGCGCTACGAGACCGTCCGCTCCCTCCTCGCGCGCGATCCACGGGTCAGCATCGCCAATCCGATATTCGAACGGGTCAGCACGCCGGGTGTCGGCAGCCACCTCGCCGCGGGCTCGTCCGCGCGCGTGATCGGCGCCGAGCGCCCGCCGATCCGTCCCGCGCCGCTCCTCGGCGAGCACACCGATGCGATCCTCGCCGAGGTTCTGCGCCTCGAGTCCGCCGCCATCGGCAAGCTGCACGATGCGGGCGTCGTTGCCGGGACGGGCAAGGACCCGCTCGCGCCGCGCGCCGCCGCCGCGATGGCCGGGAGCGACTAGATGGACACGAGCGAGCTGCGCGCGTGGATCGGCCGGCACGAAACCCATGAGGATGTCGTCACGACCGGAGCGCTCGCGCGCATGGGCGCGCTGCTGGATCACGAGCCGGCCGAGTGGCGTGCGGGCATGCCGGTGCCGGAGCTGTGGCACTGGGCCTATTGCCTGCCGGGCGAGCGGCAATCCCGGCTGGGCGTGGACGGCCATCCCGCGCGTGGAGGATTCCTTCCGCCCGCGTCGCTCCCACGGCGCATGTGGGCCGGAAGCCGGCTCGAATTCGTGCGCCCCCTGCTCGCGGGCTCTGCGATCATGCGCCGCTCCACGATTTCGGACGTCGTTCACAAGGAGGGTCGCACCGGCGCCCTCCTCTTCGTCACCGCGCAGCACGAAGTAAGCGATGGCGAGGGCGTGCTGATCGCCGAGCAGCAGGACATCGTCTATCGCGATGCGCCCAGGCCGGGCGATGCGGGGAGCACGGCGACGCCGGACGAAGAACCGCAGTGGACGCGCACCGTGGAGCCGAACGAGGCGCTGCTGTTCCGATACTCCGCGCTCACTTTCAACAGCCACCGCATCCACTACGACCGGCCGTACGCGCAGGGCGAGGAGGGCTATGCCGGCCTGGTCGTGCACGGCCCGCTGATCGCCACCCTTCTCGTCGACCTGGTGCATCGGCAGGTTCCCGGGGCGCGCCTTCGCGCTTTCGAGTTCCGCGGCGTGAGGCCGCTCCTCGACACCGCGCCCTTCCAGGTGTGCGGCCGGATGTCCGATGACGGCGCGATCTCGCTCTGGGCCCAGGATGCGCAGGGCCGGCTCGCCACCCGCGCTTCCGCCCATCTTGCTTAAGCGAGGCGAGGGGATGGCCAGCAAGGACCGCAAGGGAAACTTCTTCAACGACTTTCGCCTCGGCCAGGTGATCCGGCATGGCACGCCGCGCACCATCACCGACGGCGATTGCGCGGTCTACATCGCGTTGACCGGCTCGCGGCACGCTGCGCATTCGTCGCTGCGGATGGCGCAGGAGCTCGGCTTCTCGGCCCGGCCGGTGGATGACCTGCTGGTTTTCAACGTGGCCTTCGGCAAGACGGTGCCCGACATCTCGCTCAATGCGGTAGCGAACCTCGGCTATGCGGAGCTGCGCTTCCTGCAGCCCGTCTATGCGGGCGACACGATCCGCTGCGAGAGCAGGATCATCGGCCTGAAGGAGAACTCGAGCGGCAAGACCGGCATCGTGTACGTGCGCTCGACGAGCTACAACGAAAAGGACCAGGCCATTCTCGCCTGGGTGCGGTGGGTGATGGTGCACAAGGCGCCCGGCGCGGCGAAGATCCCCGAGCAGCACGTTCCCGAGCTGGGAGCGCTCGTCCCACCGGACCAGCTCGTGGCGCACGCGAAGGTCCCCCGCAAGAGCGTGCTGGAAGACTGGTGCGAGGCGACCGGCTCGAGCGATCTCTGGGACGACTATGCCGTCGGCGAGCGCATCAACCATCCACTCGGCATGACCGTCGAGGAGGCCGACCACATGATGGCCACGCGCCTGTACCAGAACAACTCGAAGCCGCATTTCGACGCGCTCGAGATGCGCAACAGCAACGTGGGGCGGCGGCTGGTGTATGGCGGCCACGTGATCTCGACCTGCCGGGCGCTCGCCTACGATGGCCTCGAGAACGCGATCTCGGTGCTCGCTTTCAACGGCGGCACGCACGCCGCGCCCACGGTGGCCGGCGACACGCTCTATGCCTTCAGCGAGGTGCTCGACAAGTGGCGGTTGCCCGGGCGCGCGGACGTGGCCGCCCTGCGCATGCGCCTCCTGGGACTGAAGAACGTGCAACCCGCAGCGGTCCCCTCGGCGCGAAACGACGGCGCCTACCATCCCGCGGTCGTGCTCGACCTCGACTATACGGTGCTCATGCCGCGACGGCAGGGCGGGGGTTAGCCTTGGCCATCATCGACATCGCTGCCGACAGCAAGGTGAACGCCGCGGGGCGGACCGTGCCTTCACAAGCTCCGGGCTATGGAGCCGTTCGCGCCTTTGCGGGCGCCGCGCAGGAGCCGCGCATCGTCCTGCGGACGGCAGTGCGCGTTCGCTGCGCACAGCCGGGCCGCTCGAAGGTCCTGCCGAGCCTGCGCGCAGCGATCGAAGCCTGCGAGTTGCGTGATGGCGCCACCCTCTCGTTCCACCATCACCTGCGAAATGGCGACGCGGTGCTGAACCAGGTGCTCGCCGAGGCGGCGCGCATGGGCTTGCGCAACCTCCACGTTGCGGCGAGCTCGATATTTCCCGTGCACTCGCCGCTGGTCGAGCACATTCGCAATGGCGTGGTGACCGGCATCTCGGCGCCTTACATCAGCGGTCCCGTTGCGGGGGCGATCTCGCGGGGCGCGCTCGCCGAGCCTGTCGTGATGTACACGCATGGAGGCCGGGCGCGAGCCATCGAGTCGGGCGAGCGCCACATCGACGCCGCGTTCGTCGCCGCGCCGACCGCGGACACCTACGGGAACGTCAATGGCGTCGTCGGGAGGGCGCCCTGCGGGACGCTCGGCTATCCGATGGTGGACACTCAGTACGCCGACACCGTCGTCGCGGTCACCGACAACCTGGTGGCCTATCCGGCGTGCCCGATCGACATCGCGCAGGACGCGATCGACTTCGTGGTCCCGGTGCAATCGATCGGCGAGGCGCGCGGCATCGTCTCCGGCGCGACGCGGATGACGACCGATCCCGTGGGCCTCAAGATCGCGCACACCGCGGCCTGCGTCATCGCGGCCTCGGGCCTGCTGAAGGAGGGGTTCTCGTTCCAGACCGGCTCGGGAGGAATCTCGCTCGCCGTCGCGGCGGACCTGGCGAAGCTGATGACCGAGGGCCACGTGCGCGGCAGCTTCGCATCGGGCGGCATTACCGGGTACCTCGTCGACATGCTCGAGGCGGGTCTCTTCGGCGGCCTGTTCGACGTGCAATGCTTCGACCTGCGCGCCGTGGACTCCTACCGCCGCAATCCGGCGCACCAGTCGATGTCGGCCTCGATGTACGCCAATCCGCACAACCGCGGAGCCGTCGTGAACCTGCTCGACGCAGTCATCCTCGGCGCGGCGGAGATCGACCTCGATTTCAACGTCAACGTGACCACCGGCAGCAGCGGCAAGCTCCTCGGCGGTTCCGGCGGGCATTCCGATACCGCAGCGGGCGCCAAGCTCGCGATCGTCACGACGAGGCTCTCGGCTGCGAGCAATGCGAAAGTCGTCGAGCGCGTGACCACCGTCACCACGCCGGGCGAGACGATCGATGTCCTCGTCACTGAAGCGGGTGCCGCGGTGAATCCCCGCGCCGAGGGGCTCGCGGATCGATTGCGCGCGCGCGGGATCCACGTCGTCCCGATCGAGGAGCTGCATGCCTTGGCCGCCCGCGAAGCGACGCCCTCCGCGGCGCCGCAGCTCAGCTCGCGTCCCGTCGCGTTGGTCGAGTACCGGGACGGCACCATCATCGACGTCGTGCGTGCCATCGCGCCATGACGTTGGCACTGGAGGCGGCGCGCAGCCTGCTCTTCGTGCCGGGCAATCGTCCCGAGCGTTTCGAGAAGGCGTTGCGCAGCGGTGCCGATGGCGTGATCATCGACCTCGAGGACAGCGTGCCCCCCGGCGAGAAGGCGGTGGCGCGCCGCGCGCTCGCTGCCCAGTGGCCGCGCGTGAGAGCGCCTGGAATCCTGCTGCTCGTCCGCCTGAACGCAGCCGATACCGCCGACTGCCTAGAGGACCTGCATATGGCGGCGGCCCTGCCTGGACTCCAGGCGGTGATGGTGCCGAAGGCCGAGTCGGCCGAATCGCTGCAACGCATCGGGGAGGCGCTTGGCGGCGTGCAGATGGTCCCAATCGTCGAGACCGCTGCGGGCTTCACCGCAGTCGAGTCCGTGGCGGCGGCGCCAGGGGTGGTGCGGCTCGCCGTGGGGCACCTCGACTTCATGGCGGACACGGGCATCGCCTGCGGCCCCGACGAATCCGAGCTCCATCCGCTGCGCTTCGCGGCGGCCGTGGCGACCCGCAACGCGCGGCTCTCGCCGGCCCTCGAAGGAGTCACCGTGCAGATCGGCGACGAGAAGCGGCTGCTCGCGGACGCATTGCGCGCGAGGCGCTTCGGCTTCGGCGGCAAGCTGTGCATCCATCCGAACCAGGTCCGTCCCGTGAACGAGATCTTCATGCCGGGCGCGGAGGAGATCGCGTGGGCCCGGCGCGTGGTCGAAGCCGACTCACGATCGGGCGGGGCCGCGGTCCAGGTCGACGGCCGCATGGTCGACAGGCCGGTCATGCTGCAGGCGCAGAGCTTGCTGGCGCGCGCAGCCCTGTACGAAGCTTCCGCACGCTGACCCCGTCTCCCGTGGTCGCACGCCCATCGCGCAATCGCCGCTGAGGGCCTCGAGTGTTTCCATCCCGAGGAGCGGTTGACCCGCACCACCAAACCGCCAATACTCGGGCTCGCGTGATTGAAATGCCCCGTTCGTCACCCCGCATTTGAGCATGCCCAACGCCTTCAATTTTTCCGCATCGCCCTTTGACAGTCTCGGCCCCGACGAGCAAAGACTGGTTCGCAACAGCGTGGACATCGCGTACTTTCGTTCCGGCGAGGCCATCCTGGACGTGGGCACCCAACCAACCCATCTCTTTGTCATCATCAAGGGCTTGGTCCATCAATACGAGGGCAGCGAGGTCATCAATACCTACGGCGTCGATGATTGCTTCGACGGCCGGGGATTGGTCGCTGAAAAAGTCACCAGCCGATTTGTGGCGGCCGAGGAAGTGGTGGCGTACCAATTGGCGAAAAAGGCGGTCAGCAACCTGATCGCCAGCAATGCGACATTCGGCGCGATGCTGTTTGCGGATCTCTCCAACAAGCTGAGCGCGATTGCACAAAGGAAAAGTCAGCACGAGCTGCAATCGCTGACCATGGCCCGAGTCGACGAGGCATTCGTGCGGCCGGCGCATTTTGTGGACGCCGACACGGACATTGTCTCGGTCGTAAAGCTGTTTCAGGCGGAGCGCACCACCACTGTCCTGGTGCGTGACTCTGCGTGCGAGCCGCCGCGCCTGGGAATATTTACCCACACCGGGCTGCAGAGGGCCATCCTGAGCGGGACGCCACTGGGCCAGCTGCCGGTTCGCGAGTTGGCGAATTTTTCGCTGGTTTCAGTCCGCCCGTCCGACCAGCTCGGCGACGCGCTCGCGATGATGATCCGCAAACGGGTGCACCGGGTCGTGGTTGCCGATGTGGATAGCGATGGCATCGTCGACAGCGACCACATTGTCGGCGTGCTCGAGGCGCTGGATCTGTTCAGCTTCATGTCGAATCACTCGTACCTGATCAGCATCCAGATCATCGAATCCGACGACATCGCCGGGCTGGCGCAGGCGGCGGAACATATCAACCGCCTGATCGCGCTCCTGCACCAGAGCGGCACCAAGGTCAGCCTGATCGCGACACTCGTCCAGGAGCTCAACGCCAGGTTGTTCGAGCGGGCCTGGCAGTTGATCGCGCCGCCCGACCTGGTTGCCAACAGCTGCCTTTTCGTGATGGGCAGCGAAGGCCGCGGCGAGCAATTGCTGAAAACCGACCAGGACAATGCGCTGATTCTCCACGACGGCTATGCTCCCCCCGCGAACCTGGCGGAAATCTGCAATCGCTTCTCCGCGGCATTGCGCGACTTCGGTTATCCCGACTGCCCCGGAAACATCATGGTCAGCAACCCGGTCTGGCGGCAGAGTGCGAGCGATTTTGCACGGATGACGCGTCAATGGGTGGTGATGCCAACCCCGGATAGCCTCATGTCACTCGCCATATTTATCGATGCGCACGTCGTATGCGGTGACGCAAGCCTGCTGGAGGGTGTGCGGCGGGGCGTCTTCAGTCTCGTGACCGACGATGATGCGATGCTTGCGCACTTCGCATCGGCGATCAACTCGTTTCCGGAAAGCGGCGGCTGGTGGAATCGCCTGATGTTGCGGGGCGATCCGAATGAAGAGTCGCTGGATCTGAAAAAAGCGGGAATCTTTCCGCTGGTGCACGGTATTCGCTGCATGGCGCTCGAACAGCGCTTGGGCGAGCTTGGAACGGCAGCGCGCATCGAAAGACTGGTGACGGCAGGCAAGCTGACCGCCGCGCTGGGCGCGGACCTGACCGATAGCCTGCACTTCTTCATGGGACTGAAGCTCAAGGTCGGCCTGACCGAGCTCGCGATGAACCGGCCGGTTTCCGGAGGCATCCCGGTGTCGAGACTGAGCAGCCTGGACCGTGATCTGCTGAAGGACACCCTGGGCGTGGTCAAGCGCTTCAAGTTGCTCCTGCGCCAGCGTTATCACCTCGACATGATTTCATGATGCGGGCGTTGTCCCCGGCCGGCTGGTACAAGCGCCTGAAAAGGGAATGGCTGCTCTATCATCTCGCCGATACGCGCTTCCGGTTCATGTGGGATGCGCCACCCGACAATGAATGGGTGGCGTTGGACTGCGAGACGACCGGGCTCAACACTCGCACCGATGAAATCATTTCCATCGCGGCGGTCCGCATCCTGGGCAACCGGGTCATGGCCAGCGAGCGGATCGAGTTGCTGGTGCGTCCGGAACGGCGCGTTTCGGCCGAGAGCGTGCGCGTCCACCGCTTGCGCGAGCAGGACGTCGCGCAAGGGATGGCGCCCGAGGCGGCATTGATCCAGCTGATGTATTTCATCGGCAGCCGCCCGCTCGTCGGGTACTACCTGGAATTCGATCTCGCGATGATCAACCGGGCCCTGTTCCCGCTATTGGGCTTGGGTTTGCCGCAACCCCGGAAAGAGGTTTCGGCCATGTACTACGATTACAAGTTCCGGCAACTTCCCCAGCACCGGCAGGACAGCACCATCGACTTGCGTTTCGCCACGTTGATGAACGATCTCGAGCTGCCGCTGCGCGACGCCCACGATGCGCTGAACGACGCGATCATGGCCGCGCTCGCTTTCATCAAGCTGCGGCAACTCCTGGCTGGGGCGTGACTAGCGTCAATGCCCGGACGCTCCCAACGCCCCGAAGCCGGTCTCGGAGCGCACCTGCTGCGCCTTGAAGGCGGCGCGTTCCACCGCCGCCTGCGGGCTGCGGTCGAGCACCGAAAACAGCCAGATGCCGGCAAAACCGATGGTCATGGAGAACAAGGCCGGCGACGAATACGGAAACAACGCCGAGCCCACGGGATTGCCGAGCGTCGATTCCCATACGGAAGGCGAGACGACGGTCAAGCCCACCGAGGAAATCAGGCCCAGGAACCCGCCGGTGACCGCACCCCGGGTGGTGCAGTCCTTCCATAGCACCGACATGAACAGCACCGGGAAGTTGGCGGAAGCCGCGATGGCAAAGGCCAGGGCCACCATGAACGCGATATTCTGCTTCTCGAACGCGATGCCCAGGGCTACCGCGACCACTCCCAATGCGAGCGTGGTCAATCGCGACACCTTGAGTTCCGAGGCGCTATCGGCGTTGCCCTTCTTGAACACGGTTGCATACAGGTCGTGCGAAACCGCCGATGCGCCCGAAAGCGTGAGACCCGCGACCACCGCCAGGATTGTCGCGAACGCCACTGCCGAAATGAAGCCGAAGAAAATATTTCCGCCGACCGCCTTGGCCACCAGCACCGCGGCCATGTTCGCGGAACCGCCACCGCCCTTGATCACGCCTTTGACGGTATCGGCGAACTCCGCATTGGTCAGGACCAGCGTGATCGCGCCGAAACCGATGATGAAAATCAGCATGTAGAAGTAGCCGATCCAGATCGTGGCCCAGAGCACGGATTTGCGCGCCTGCTTGGCATCGGGCACCGTGAAAAAGCGCATCAGGATGTGGGGCAGGCCCGCGGTGCCGAACATCAGCGCCATGCCGAATGAGATGGCCGAGATCGGATCCTTGATGAAGCCCCCCGGCCCCATGATGGCGAGGCCGATCTTCTCCGCCTCGGTCGG
>JANMYH010000204.1:0-13635 GCA_031381925.1 Burkholderiales bacterium
GCCACGCTCGCGCGCCTCAAGGGCGTCGGTCGCGTGCAGCCTGCCACGGTGGTCGCGAGCCAGGAGCATCGGTTCCTCGTCGCCGACCAGGTGAGGGCCGGCGGATTCGCAATGCGTTCGCTGTACCTCGAGCCCTGCGGACGCGGCACCGCGCCGGCGCTCGCCGTAGTCGCCCATGACATCGCCAAGACCGATCCCGAGGGCGTGCTGCTGGTGCTTCCCGCCGATCACGACATTCCCGACGTGCCCCAATTCGCCGAGGCGGTGGCCGCAGGCGAGATCCCGGCGGCCCAGGGACGCCTGGTGGTCTTCGGCATCGAGCCTCGCTGGGCCGAGACCGGCTACGGCTACATCGAGCACGGAGCGAGCCTGCCGGGCTCGCCCGGCGTCTTCCAGGTCGAGACCTTCGTGGAAAAGCCCGAGCTGGAAATCGCCACGCGCCTGGTCGCAACCGGCCGCCACTCCTGGAATAGCGGCATGTTCCTGTTCGGCGCCCGCGCCTACCTGGACGAGCTCGAGCGACTCGAGCCCGAACTCGCCGCCGCCTGCGCCACCGCGGCCGAGGCGAGCATCGAGGAGCCGGGCGTGCGCCGCCTGGACAAGGCCACGTTCGAACGCTGCCGGTCACTGTCCATCGACCACGCGGTCCTCGAGCGCACGCAACTCACCGCGGTCGTGCCGGCACGCTTCCGCTGGTCGGACATCGGCTCGTGGGACGCGCTCTGGGACCGCGACGCCAAGGACGCGAACGACAACGACGTGCACGGCGACGTCCAGCTTCACGACGTGACCGGGAGCTACATCCGCTCCGACCGGCGGCTGGTGGTGGGCATCGGCATCGACGACCTGGTGGTCATCGACACGCCGGACGCGCTCCTGCTGGCACGCCGCGGCGAGACCCAGCGCGTACGCGAGGCGGTCGAGCAGCTGCGCGCCAACGGCCGCTCCGAGCACAAGACGCATCGCCTCGTGCACCGCCCCTGGGGCTGCTACGAGGACATCGACGCGGGCGAGCGCTTCCGGGTGAAGCGCATCGTCGTCGATCCGGGCCAGAAGCTCTCGCTGCAGTGGCACCACCATCGCGCCGAGCACTGGATCATCGTCTCCGGCACCGCGCGGGTCACCCGCGGCGAGGAGACGGTGCTCCTCACCGAAAACCAGTCGATCTACATCGAGCTGGGGCAGGTCCACCGCCTGGAGAACCCGGGCAAGGTGCCGCTCAAGCTGATCGAGGTGCAGACCGGCACCTACCTGGGCGAGGACGACATCGTCCGCGTCGAGGACGTCTACCAGCGCGTGGAGGCGAAATGACCGACACCCCCAGCACCCGCAGCCTGCTCATCCTTTCCTGCATCGCGACCCTGCTGGTCGTCCTGCAGGTCATCCTCATCACCCACGGAGCCTGAACCCATGTGTGGAATCGTCGGCGCCATCGCCCGCCGCAATGTCGTGCCCATCCTCATGGAGGGCCTGCGCCGCCTCGAATACCGCGGGTACGACTCGGCCGGCCTCGCCGTCGTGAACGGAAACCTGCAGCGCCTGCGCAGCACCGGGCGGGTCGCGCAGTTGAGCCGCCTGGTCGACGAGCAGAAGGTGCACGGCAACATCGGCATCGCGCACACGCGCTGGGCCACCCACGGCAAGCCGACCGAGGCCAACGCGCACCCGCACGTGAGCGGCGGCATCTCGGTGGTGCACAACGGCATCATCGAGAACCACGAGGAGATGCGCTCCCGCCTGAAGGCGCTCGGCTACCACTTCCTCTCGGAAACCGATTCAGAGGTCATCGCGCACCTCGTCCACTCGCACGCCGCCGGCGGCATGAGCCTGCTGGGCGCGGTGCGCCGCAGCATCTCCGAGCTGCAGGGCGCCTACGCGATCGCGGTGATCGCGGAGAAGGATCCGCAGCGCATGGTCGTCGCGCGCATGGGCGCGCCGCTGCTGATCGGGCTCGGCAAGGACGAGAATTTCGCGGCATCCGATACTTCCGCCCTGCTGCAGGTCACGCAGCAGGTGATCTACCTCGAGGAAGGCGACTGCGCGGAGCTGGCGCTGGCCGCCGTACGCATCGGCGACAAGACGATGGGGAACGTCGCCCACCGCCCTCTGCACCATACCAAGCTGTCCGCCGAGTCGGTCGAGCTCGGCCAGTACAGCCATTTCATGCAGAAGGAAATCTTCGAGCAGCCGCGCGCGCTCAAGGACACCCTCGAGCTGGCGATCAACGCGCGCAGCATCACGCCGGAGCTCTTCGGGGCCGACGCCGGCGCGGTCTTCAAGGACGTCGAGCAGGTCCTGATCCTCGCGTGCGGCACCAGCCACCACGCGGGACTCGTCGCCCGCACCTGGATGGAGGGCATCGCGGGGATCCCGTGCACCGTGGAAATCGCGAGCGAGTACCGCTACCGCGAGTCGGTGCCGAATCCCCGGACGCTGGTGGTCGCCATCTCGCAGTCGGGAGAGACCGCCGATACCCTGGCGGCCGTCGAGCACGCGCGCGCGCTCGGCCAGCCCTACTCCCTCGGAATCTGCAACGTCGCCGAGTCCGCGCTGGTGCGCGCCTCGATGCTGCGCTTCCTCACCCGCGCGGGCCCCGAGATCGGGGTGGCCTCGACCAAGGCGTTCACCACGCAGCTCGCCTCGCTGCTGCTCCTCTCGCTCGCGCTCGCCAAGGTCCGCGGCAAGCTCTCCGAGGGCAAGGAAACCGAGTACCTCGAGGCCCTGCGGGAGCTCCCCAACGTGGTCCACCGCGCGCTGCAGACCGAGGGTGCCGTGACCGATTGGTCGGCGCAGTTCGCGATGCGCAGCCACGCGCTTTTCCTGGGCCGCGGCGTGCACTACCCGATCGCCATGGAAGGCGCGTTGAAGCTCAAGGAGATCTCGTACATCCACGCCGAGGCCTATCCGGCGGGCGAGCTCAAGCACGGCCCGCTCGCCCTGGTCGACACGCGCATGCCGGTGATCGCCATCGCCCCGCGCGGCGCCCTGCTGGAGAAGCTCAAGTCGAACCTGCAGGAAGTGCGCGCGCGCGGCGGCGAGCTGTACGTGATGGCCGACGAGGACGCGAACCTGGGGACCACCGTGGGATTCCACGTGATCCAGATGCCGCCGCACCATCCGATCGTCTCGCCGATCGTGCATTCGATCCCGCTGCAGCTGCTCGCCTACCACGCGGCCATCTGCCGCGGCACCGACGTCGACAAGCCCCGCAACCTCGCCAAGTCGGTCACGGTGGAATAGTCCTTTATGCTTGATGGATGAAAAAATCCCGCCCGGTCTTCATCTCGTCCCTCAAGCCCGTCACGAAGTCGCTTCCCGACGACATCGCCCGCAGCATCGGGCGCACCGTCGCGCGCCACTCCTACCTCGAGTGGGTCCTGGGCGAGGTGCTCTACAGCCTGCTCGAGATCTCGATCAAGCAGGGGCGAGCGGTGGTCCACCGGCCCCAGCCGCGCCAGTACGCGGCTGCGATCGAGGGCCTGTACAAATTCCACAAGCTCGACACCCCGTTCAAGTTCGACCGGCTGGCGCGCAGCCTTGAACGCGCCGACGCGGCACGCGACACCCTGGTGCAATCGGTCTTCATGCGCGACTCCGACCGCAAGGACTCGCCGGTCTACCTGGTTCGCGGCTCGTGGTCCCTCGGGCTCGACCTCGAATCGGTGAGTCGCGATGCCTGGCCCGAGACGCCTGCGGTGAGTGCCGCGCTGCTCGCGGGCCTGCGTGAAGACGTGGAGGATGCGGTGGAGCGGGCGGAGGTGCTGCGCAGTCTCACCGACAAGCTGCTGCGGCGCCTCCACGAGCACCGCCGCACCAATCCCCGCCTCAACCGGCGCGGAAAGTAGAAAGACCCTTTTCCTCGCGGAAAAGGGTCTTTGACACCCGTTTCTTATTCGCCGCGGACGCGGCGGGCGATGACGAGGCCGAGGAACCCGAAGGCCATCAGCCAGGCGATCGTCGGATCGGGAGCCTGTGTGTTTGCGATTGCCGGCGTTGCCATCGAGGTGAACGAAGGCATCATCGGTTGGGTGACGGCGACCTTGGTCATCATCTGCGCGACGGTTCCCACCGCCTCGGCGCCGTTGTTCGGCACTCCGAGGGCGATGGCTGCGGTGATGATCGCGGTGGACAGGAAATTTCTCATGAGGCTACTTTAAAGGGCCGGTATGAAAGGCCCGTGATCACGCAGCGGCGGCCACGTAGTCCGGGAGGCCGTGGGCCGGACGGAGGGTGGGGGCAATCCGGGGCGGCATCGTGTCGACCGGCAGGTCGCGCCGGAAGCAGTAGCCCACGCCGCGAACCGTCTCCAGCAGTCCCTTGTGCCCGGTGGGCTCGAGGGCCTGGCGAAGGCGCCGGATGTGCACATCGACCGTGCGCTCCTCGACGTAGACGTTGTTGCCCCAGATCTCGTCGAGCAGCTGGGCGCGGCTGTAGACGCGGCCCGGGTGGGTCATGAAGAAGCGCAGCATGCGGAATTCCAGCGCGCCCAGCTCGATGTCCTGGCCGGCGCCCACGATGCGGCGCGACGCGGGGTCGAGCCTCAATCCGGCGATCTCGACCACCATGTCGGCGTGCTGCGGGGCGCAGCGGCGCATGACCGCCTTGATGCGGGCCAGGAGCTCCCGCGGGGAGAACGGCTTGATCAGGTAGTCGTCGACTCCCGCCTCGAGACCGGTAATTTTGTCCGATTCGCAGTCCCGGCCGGTCAACATGATGATCGGCACCCCGGCGGTACGCGCCTCAGAGCGCAGTCGGCGGGCGAAAGACAGGCCCGGGGTATCGGGGAGCATCCAGTCCAGCAGGACCATCTGCGGCAGCGTCGTATTGATGAGCGCCTCGGCCTGGCGAATGCTGCTCGCCCGCATCACGCGGTAGCCGGCATTCTGGAGGTTGAGGGTGAGGATCTCCTGGAGATCGGGATCATCTTCGACGACGAGAATCGTGTTATCCATGGCGCGGTCCGTTTGGTCTGGTGAATCGGGTTGCAGTGGGACCATCGTAGGTCGGCGACCCATGTAATTAAGTCAGGCGCCGCACGATTCTCCTGTCGGACACGGCCGGGGGGGTGTAGGTCGTTTCCTATAGTGAAAACATTTCGGAACGACTATTGCGACACTTTCCGCGGCCCGCGGTGTGGTTATTCAATCCGTACAGTCCTTTAGGACGTGGTCGCATTGGCGTGCTCCACGACGCCCGTTCGCGCAAGGCCGTTTCACGCGCCCGTCATGAGCGCCTGTGCCATCCGGACGCCCCATGTGAAAACGCCGCGCACCGGCGCGGCGTTTTCCCGGCGTGCGACGAGATGTCACAAAGCCTGGAGCTTGTCGTAGACGTCCTTGGGCCAGGTGGCGTCGGGGCCGTTGTGCATCTTCATCACGGCGTCGCGGAACGGCTTGCGGTTCACCCGCGCCACCGTCTTGCCGCGCTTCTCGAACTCCGCGCTCATCTTCTTCTCAATGTCGACGATCTCGCCGGTGGCCCGGGCCGCGGCCTCCTTGAGCGTGTCCTCGAAAATCTTCTTGTCGGCGTCCGAGAGCTTGTCCCACGTGCCGCCCGCCACGATGGTGAGGAGCGCGTCGGTGATGTGCCCGGTGAGCACGATGAACTTCTGCACCTCGTAGAACTTCTTGGCGTCGATCGTGGGCAGCGGGTTCTCCTGCGCGTCGACGGTGCCGTTCTGCAGCGCCAGGTACACCTCGGCGAAGGCGATCGGCGTGGGATTGGCGCCCACGGCGCGCGGGAACATGGTGTAGAGCGGCGCATCGGGCACCCGGATCTTCAGGCCCTTCATGTCCTCGGGCTTGTTGATCGCCTTGTTCGAGGTCACGTGGCGCTCGCCGTAATAGGTGATCGCGACCACCTTGTTGCCGCCGGCCTTCTGGTAGCCGTCGCCCAGGTCCTTGAAGAGCGGGCTGGTCGAGAATTTCTTCCAGTGGTCGAAGTCGCGGAACATGTAGGGCGCCCCGCCGATGGCGAGCGGGCCGTGGGTGCGGCCGGCGAATAGCTGGCCGGTATAGATGATGTCGACCGTGCCCAGGGTAAGTCCCTGGTTGATGTCGGTCTCCTTGCCGAGGCTGGATGCCGGGAACACCTCGACCAGGTAGCGGTTGTTGGTGCGCTTGGCGATTTCCCCCGCCGCCCAGACCGCCGCCGTGTGGTACGCCTCGCTGGTCTCGTAGACGTGCGCCCACTTGAGCTTGGTCTGCGCCGCGACGCCGGTCGAAACCGCCAGCGCGAGTATTGCCAATCCTGCCTTGATGCCTTTCATGATCCCCTCCTCCTTATAGTGGCTAACGGGTACACAAATCTTGGAAACGCAGATGAATGCAGAGGTAGCGCGGATGAATGTAAATCAACGTATGTAGGGTCGTGCCCCAGGTTGCGGCCAAGACAACTGACCTTTTCAGGGGTACGTTTATCTGCGCTACCTCTGCGTTCATCTGCGTTTTCAAAGCCTCGGCCTGCACTACATCACCGCGCCGAGTTGCCAGGGCACGAATTCATCGGCCCCGAATCCATGTTTCTCGCTCTTGCTCGGCTGCCCCGAGGCGGTGGCGAGCACCAGGTCGAAGATCTTCTGCCCCGCGTCCTGGACGCTCATCGAGCCGTCGAGGATCGCGCCGCAGTTGATGTCCATGTCGTCTTCCATCCGCTCGTACATCGTCGTGTTGGTGGCGAGCTTGAGCGACGGCGCGGGCTTGCAGCCGTAGACCGAACCGCGCCCGGTGGTGAAGCAGATCATGTTCGCCCCGCCCGCGACCTGGCCGGTGGCCGACACCGGGTCGTAGCCGGGCGTGTCCATGAACACGAACCCCTTGGCGGTGACCGGCGTTGCGTACTCGAAGACGCCCATGAGTCCCGAGGTCCCGCCCTTGGCCACCGCGCCCAGCGATTTCTCGAGGATCGTGGTGAGCCCGCCCGCCTTGTTGCCCGGCGAGGGGTTGTTGTTCATCTCGCCGTGGTTGCGAGCGGTGTATTCCTCCCACCAGTGGATGCGCTCCACGATCTTCTCGCCGACTTCGCGGCTCACCGCGCGGCGCGTGAGCAGGTGCTCGGCCCCGTAGATCTCGGGCGTTTCCGACAGGATCGCCGTCCCGCCGTGCCGGACCAGCAGGTCGACGGCCGCGCCGAGCGCGGGATTCGCGGTGATGCCCGAGTAGCCGTCGGAGCCGCCGCACTGCAACCCGATGGTGATGTGGCTCGCGGGCACGGTCTCGCGCCGCACCTGGTTGGCCGCGGGCAGCATCTCGCGCACGATCGCGATTCCCTCGGCCACCGCCTTGGCGGTGCCGCCCTTGTCCTGGATGGTCATCGTGCGCAGCAGCGGCCCCTGCGCGAGTCCCTGGGTAAAGAAGAGCGCGTCCATCTGGTTGGACTCGCACCCCAGGCCGATCACCAGCACACCGGCGAAGTTGGCGTGGCGCGCGTAGCCCGCGAGCGTGCGGCGCAGGATGTCGATGCCCTCCCCGGTCGATCCCATGCCGCAACCGGTCGTGTGGGTGAGCGCCACGACGCCATCCACATTGCCGAAGGCCTCGAGCGCGGGGCCCTTGAACTGCTCGGCCACGTGCTTCGCCACCGTCGCCGAGCAATTCACCGTCGAGAGGATGCCGATGTAGTTGCGCGTGGCCACCCGGCCGTCGGCGCGCACGATGCCCTGGAACGTGGCGGGGGAATTCACGAATTCCGTGGGCTTGTACGCCTCGCCGAAAGCGTAATCGCGGGCGAAGTCGCGCACCTCCAGGTTGTGCACGTGGACGTGGTACCCGGGGGCGATCGGCTGGGTGGCGAAGCCGATGACCTGGCTGTAGCGGCGCACCGGCTCGCCCGCGGCGATCGCGCGCGTGGCGACCTTGTGGCCGGCCGGGATGCGCTCCTTCACGATCACGCCTTCCTTGAGGAGGTTTGTTCCCGAATCGAGCTCGCGGCAGGCGATCACGACGTCGTCGGCGGGATTCAGGCGCAGGAAAACCGGGGACAGACCACGTTTTTCGTCTCGCAGGATGGCACTCATTTCAATTCGCCTTCTCGAAAAAACGTGGTCTGTCCCCGGTTTTCAACGGAACTGGGACGGCAGCCACAGGCTGATCGACGGAATATACGTCACTATCGCGAGGCTCACGAGCAGCGGCACCAGCCACGGCAGGATCGCCATGGTGGTGCGCTCGACCGAGAGCTTGGCCACCCGCGCGAGCACGAAAAGCACCAGCCCCATGGGGGGATGCAGCAGCCCGATCATGAGGTTCAGCACCATCACCAGCCCGAAGTGCACCGGGTCGATCCCGAGCTGGCGCACGATCGGCAGCAGGATCGGGACGAGGATCGTGATCGCCGCGGTCGGCTCGAGGAAGCAGCCCACGAAGAGCATCAGCAGGTTGGCGAGCAGCAGGAAGCCCGCGGGCGTGCTCACAACCGACAGCACCCAGGTGGCGATCATCTCGGTGGTGCGGGTCGCGGTGAGCATCCAGCCGAAGATCGAGGCGGCAGCCACGATGAAGAGGACCGCGGCGGTGGTCTCCACCGTGTCCATCGACACCTTGATCAGCTTCTTCCAGGGGATGGTGCGATACCAGACCACGCCGAGGAAGAGTGCCCACACGCAGGCGGCGATCGCACCCTCGGTGGCGGTGAAGATGCCGGTGGTCATCCCGCCGATCAGCAGCACCGGGGTCATGATCGGCAGCACCGCGTTGAACTTGAACTTCCAGTCGGCGGCGAACAGCACCACCAGCGAGAGCAGCACCGCGAGCTGGGGGTTCAGGCCCAGCTGGCTCTCGTCGGCCATGAACCAGATCGCCGTGGGCCACGCCGCGACGATCAACAGCTCGCCGCATGCCTTGAGCACGCGCGGCCACTGGAACGGGACGTCGGCCCCCCATTTGTTCTTGTGGGCGAAGAATGCGACCGTGATCATCATCAGGATCGCCATCACCGCGCCGGGCAGGATGCCCGCGAGGAAGAGCGCGCCGACCGAGACGTTGGCGAACAGCGCGTAGATCACGAACGGCAGCGACGGCGGGATGATCGGCCCGAGGGTCGCGGAGGCGGCGGTCACGCCCACCGAGAACTCCTTGGAGTAACCGTGCTCGGTCATCGCCTTGATCTCGATCGTGCCCAGGCCCGCTGCGTCGGCGATGGCGGTGCCCGACATGCCCGCGAAGATCACCGACCCCAGGACGTTCACGTGCCCCAGGCCGCCGCGCATCCAGCCCACCAGCGCGAGGGCGAAGTTGTAGATCCGGTTGGTGATGCCGGCGGAGTTCATCAGGTTGCCGGCGAGGATGAAGAACGGCACGGCCAGGAGCGGGAAGGAATCCAGGCCGCCCACCATGCGGTGGATCACCACGTAGTCGGGGATGTTGCCCGTGGTCATCACGTAGATCAGGGAGGCGCCGGACATGGCGATCGCCACGGGAATGCCCGAGCCCATGAGGCCCAGGAATAGGAGCTTGAAGGTTCCGGGACCCATCATTTCATCTCATCGGCCAGCTCGGGGCGCTCGAGCACCGAGTAGCCCCGCGTCCAGTTGTCGCGCGCCACCCCGATGGCGCGCCACGTCATGAGCACGAAGCCCAGGGCGACGACGCCATAGAGGATCCCGATCGGCCAGTCGATGATCGCCATGCGGCTCGAGCCGATCTTCCGGATGAGGGCGATGGTGAGCCAGATGCAGTAGCCGAAGAAGAGGATCCGGATCACGTCGACGAACGTCGAGAGCGGGCGGGTCACTTTCGGGGGCACCAGGCGGTAGAGGAAATCGACCTGGATGTGGTTATTCTTACGCACGTTCACCGCGGCGCCGACGAAGGCGGTGCCGATCAGCAGGTAACGCGCGATCTCCTCGGTCCACGACGCCGAATCATTGAGCGCGTAGCGCGTGAAGAACTGGTAGAAGATCACCAGGGCGAGCACCCAGAATATGCCGACCGAGATCCAGTCCTCGATCCGGTAATGGGAGATGTCGACCTCCTCGTCGTGCAGGTCGAATTCACCCGATGCGCTAAGGACGTGATCGGGCTCGGCCATCGTGTCTCCTGGTCACTTGGTTTTCCTTCCGTTGTCCCAGCTGGTGCTGAAGCGCTTCGCCGCGTGGTTCATGTGCCGGCGCATCGCCCCGCGTGCGGCCGCCGGATCGTGGCGCGCGATCGCCGCCACGATCTCGCGGTGCTCGCGGATCGCCACGGTCCAGAGCGCGGGCGTATCGAAATGGTGCTCCAGGCGCCGGAAGAGCGGGCCGGTGCGCTGGTCCCAGAGCGTCTTGACGACCAGGGCGAGCGCGCTGTTGCCCGTCGCCTCCGCGATGCGCAGGTGGAAAAGCCGGTCCGCGCCGAGCGGCATCACGCCCTTGTCGCGATCGGATTCCATGCCGTCGAGCGCGTCCTCGATGGCGCGAACCTGGGCTTTCGTGGCTTCCTTGGCGGCGAGCGCGGCGCATTCGGCCTCGATCAGCCAGCGCGCGCGGATGAGCTCGAAAGGCCCCGAATCGGCGGGCAGCGGCTCGCCGGCATCCGCCGCGCCGGGGTTCAGGACGTACACGCCGGAGCCCACGCGCACCTCGACATAGCCCTCCACCTCGAGCGCGATCAATGCCTCGCGCACCGACGGGCGGCTCACCCCCAGTTGCTTGGCGAGGTCGCGCTCCGGCGGCAGGCGCGCGCCGGCCGTGTATTCGCCGCGGTCGATCAGCGCCGCGATCTGATCGGCGATCTGCCGATAGAGGCGGCGATTCTCGACGGCGATGAGCGGCATCTGGTAAAGTGGTCAGGCCAATTTGGGCACTGTAGCACGGGGAAAAATCGATGGCCAATCGCCTGAAGGGCAAGCGAGCGCTCATCACCGCGGCGGGCAACGGCATGGGGCGTGCCGCCGTGCTGGCATTCGTCCGCGAGGGTGCAAAGGTCTACGCGACCGACCTCGAGGCGCGTTCGCTCGAGGGATTCGAGGACGAGTCCGCCATCGTGCCCTCGCGCCTCGACGTGACCGACGAGCACATGGTGCGGGATTTCGTCGAGTCCACCGGCGCCGTGGACATCCTCTTCAATTGCGCGGGCTGGGTGCACCAGGGCAGCATCCTCGACTGCAGCGTCGAGGACTGGGACAAGAGCTTCAACGTGAACGTGCGCGGCATGTTCCTGCTGACCAAGGCGATGCTGCCGAAGATGATCGCCAACGGCGGGGGCGTGATCCTCAACATGGCCTCGGTGCTGGGAGCGCAAAAGGCGGCGCCGAGCCGCCTCGCCTATGCCGCCTCGAAGGCCGCCGTGGCGGGCTTTACGCGCGCCCTCGCCGTCGACCATGTGAAGCAGGGAATCCGCGTGAACTGCGTGTGCCCGGGCACCGTGGATACGCCGTCGCTCGGCGAGCGCATCAACGCCTTCGCCGATCCGGTGCAGGCGCGCAAGGATTTCATCGCCCGCCAGCCGATGGGGCGCCTCGCGGTGGCCGAGGAAATCGCCGAGACGTTCGTCTACCTCGTTTCAGACGAATCGTCGTTCATGACGGGACAGGCGGTATACGTCGACGGCGGCATGAGCCTGTAGTATTGGGCCCCCGTCTACACGGGGGGCGACAGCCTTCCAGAATGTCATCGGCGACACCGTTGCAGGATGTCATCCCCGCGTAGGCGGGGATCCAATTTCGGAGACACAAGCAAATGAAACTCCTACGTTACGGCGCACCCGGCCGCGAGAAGCCCGGCCTCGCGGACAAGGATGGCAACATCCGCGACCTCTCGAAGGTCATCACCCAGATCGACGACGCCATGCTCGCCCCGCGCAACCTCGCGCGGCTCGCACGCGTCAAGCCCGAGACGCTGCCGATCGTGCGCGGCAACCCGCGCCTCGGCGTGCCCTTCGCGGGCGTGAGCAAGTTCGTCGCGATCGGGCTCAATTTCCGCGACCACGCGGAAGAGGCCGGCCTCGCGATTCCCGCCGAGCCGATCGTCTTCATGAAGGCGACCACCAGCCTCTGCGGCCCGAACGACGACACGGTCATGCCGCGCAACTCGCAGAAGCTCGACTACGAGGTCGAGCTCGGCATCGTGATTGGCACCAAGGCGCAGTACGTGCCCGAAGCCAAGGCCCTCGACCATGTCGCCGGATACTGCGTGGTCAACGACGTTTCCGAGCGCTACTTCCAGATGGGGCCCGGCGGCCAGTGGGACCGCGGCAAGGGCTGCGATACCTTCGGGCCCGTGGGGCCGTACCTGGTGACGACCGACGAGGTCACCGACCCCCAGGTGCTCGACATGTGGCTCGACGTGAACGGGGAAAAGCGCCAGCGCGGCAACACGCGCACCATGATCTTCGGCTGCGCGAAGCTGGTCTCCTACGTAAGCCATTTCATGACGCTGCTCCCGGGCGACATCATCACCACCGGCACGCCGCCGGGCGTGGGCCTCGGCATGAAGCCGCCGACCTACCTCAAGGTGGGCGACACCGTCACGCTCGGAATCCAGGGCCTCGGCGAGCAGCGCCAGAGAATCCTCGCCCCGCCGAAGTAATGGAGCGCGTCTCCCGCGAGCGCCTCACGGCGTGGGCAGTGGCGTGCCTCGAGAAGGTGGGCGTTCCGCCTCCCGAGGCGCGCCTCGTGGGAAATTGCCTGGTCCAGACCAGCGTCTGGGGCGTCGATTCCCACGGGGTGCTGCGTCTCACCCACTACCTGCGCCGCATGACGATCGGCTCGATCAAGGCGGCGGCGGCGCCGGTCGTGATGCGCACCGGACCCGTCACCGCGCAGGTCCACGGCGAAGACGGCCTGGGCATCGTGCACGCCGCCCTGGGAATGGAAACCGCAATCGAGATGGCGACGGAAAATGGCGTCGGGGTCGTCGGCGTCGGTCACTCCTCGCACTGCGGCGCCATGGGACTGTATACGCGGATGGCCGCCAAGGAGCACCTGGTCGGAATCGCGATGACGCACTCCTCGTCGGTGGTCGTCCCCCATGGCGGCAAGGAGAAATACTTCGGCACCAACCCGATCTCGTTCGCCTTCCCGCGCGCGGGCGGCGAGCCGATCTGCCTCGACATGGCGACTTCCCAGGTGGCGTGGAACAAGGTGCTGAACGCGCGCATCGAGGGCCGCGCCCTGGATCCGGGCCTCGCCGTCGACGCCCGGGGCGAGCCCACCACCGACCCGCACGAGGCCGAGGCCGCAGTCCCGCTGGGCGGCCCGACCTACGGCTACAAGGGCTACGGCCTCGCCTTCGCGATCGACTTGCTGTGCGGGGCGATGAACGCCATGAGCTTCGGGCCGCGCATCAATTCCATGTACGAGCAGCTCGACCAGCCGCGCAAGATCGGCCACCTGCTGATGGCGATCGACCCCGGCCGTTTCGCGGGCGCCGACACCTTCGAGGCCACCGCCGATGCGGTGATCGCGGACCTGCGCAGCCACGGCGAGATCCTGTACCCCGGCGAGCCCGAGGAGCGCGAGATGGCGCTGCGGTTGAGCCAGGGAATCCCCATCGATGCCGAAGCACTCAAGGACATGCGCGAGTGGTCCGCGAAGCTCGGCGTGAAACCCCCGACCGAGAGGCCCTGAAATGAAGCAGCCGCTATTGATCACCGGCCCGATGTATCCGCCCACGCTCGCCGAGCTGGAGCAGACCTACGATGCCCATCGCCTGTGGACCGC
>JANMYH010000212.1:0-2592 GCA_031381925.1 Burkholderiales bacterium
GCCTGCTCCATCGCCTTCTGCACCGCGACCGGGACTTCGCGCGCCTTGCCCTTGCCCATGCCGATCGAGCCGTCGCCGTCGCCCACCACGGTGAGCGCCGCGAAGCCGAGGATGCGCCCGCCCTTCACCACCTTGGTGACGCGGTTCACCGAGATCATCTTCTCCCGCAAGCCGTCGCTGCGCTCGTCGGAACCACCCCTCTGGTCGTTTCTAGCCATTGTCTCGATTCCTCAGAACTTGAGGCCGCCCTCGCGGGCCGCCTCCGCAAGCGCCTTCACGCGCCCGTGGTAGCTGAATCCCGCGCGGTCGAACGCGACCTCGGTCACGCCGGCGGCCTTCGCCTTCTCGGCGATGCGCTTGCCCACCTCGGCCGCCGCTTCCTTCTTCGCGCCGTTCGGGTGCGAGGCGCGCACGTCCTTCTCGAGGGTCGACGCCGAGGCGAGCACCTTGCCGCCGGTTGCGTCGATCACCTGCGCGTAGATGTGCAGGTTGGTGCGGTGCACGGCAAGGCGGGCGGCACCCTGGCGGGCAATGCGAACGCGCGTCTTCGCGGCGCGGCGCTGTCGGGAAGTCTTCTTTTCCATGGTCATCTCTCTTAAGGCCGCCTTACTTCTTCTTCGTCTCTTTGATTACGACCTTCTCGTCGGAGTAGCGCACGCCCTTGCCCTTGTACGGCTCGGGCGGCTTGTACGCCCGCACCTCGGCGGCGACCTGGCCGACCTGCTGGCGATTCACGCCCTTGATCAGGATCTCGGTCTGCGTCGGCGTCTCCGCTTTCACGCCTTCGGGCAGCGCATGCACCACCGGATGCGAAAAGCCGAGCGTGAGGTTCAGCTTGTTGCCCTGCGCCTGCGCGCGGTAGCCGACGCCCACCAGCGTGAGCTTCTTCTGGAAGCCTTCCTTCACGCCGTGGACCATGTTGGCCACGGTGGCGCGCAGGGTGCCGGACATCGCGTTGGCGGCCTTCGATTCGTTCGCCGCGGTGAAGGTGATCTTGCCGTCTTCGAGCTTCACGACCACCTCGCGGGTGATCGCCTGCTCGAGCGTGCCGAGCGGGCCCTTCACCACGACCTTGGAATCGCCGATCGTGACCTGGACCTTGTCGGGAACGGAAACCGGATATTTTGCGATTCGTGACATGGGGGCTGGCTCCTTACACCACGAGGCAGAGCACTTCGCCACCCACGCCGGTTTCGCGCGCGCGCCGGTCGGTCATCACGCCCCGCGACGTGGAAACGATCGCCACGCCGAGGCCGTTCATGACGCGCGGGATGTCGTCGCGGCCCTTGTAGATGCGAAGGCCCGGGCGCGAGACGCGCTCGATCTTCTCGATCACCGGCTTGCCGGCGTAGTACTTGAGGCCGATCTCGATGACCGGCTTGCCCTCGAGGTCGCGCACCGCGAAATCCTCGATGTAGCCCTCGTCCTTGAGGACCTGGGCGATGGCCTGCTTCACCTTCGAAGACGGCACGAACACGCTGACCTTTTCGGTCGCCTGCGCGTTGCGGATGCGCGTCAGCATATCGGCGATGGGATCACTCATGCTCATCGTTTGGCTCCTACCAGCTCGCCTTGATCATGCCGGGGATCTCCCCGCGCATGGCGATCTCGCGGATCTTGTTGCGCGCGAGGCCGAACTTGCGGAACGTGCCCCGCGGGCGCCCGGTGATCGCGCAGCGATTGCGCAGCCGCACGGGAGAGGCGTCGCGGGGCTGCGCCTGCAGCTTGGCGCGCGCCTGGTCACGGGCGTCGTCGGTCGCCTTCGAGTCCTGGATGATCGAGAGCAGGGCTTTGCGCTTCTCGGCGTACTTCTTCACCATGGCGACACGTTTCGCCTGGCGGTTGATGACGGCAAGCTTGGCCATTACGCAGCCCTCTCAGTCCTGAACGGGAACTTGAAGGCGGCGAGGAGAGCACGGGCCTCATCGTCCGACTTCGCGGTCGTGGTGATGGAGATGTTCATTCCCCGCAGAGCGTCGATCTTGTCGTACTCGATCTCCGGGAAAATGATCTGTTCCTTGACGCCCATGTTGTAGTTGCCGCGCTGGTCGAATGAACGCACCGACAACCCGCGGAAGTCGCGCACGCGTGGGAGCGCGATCGTGACCAGCCGGTCGAGGAACTCGTACATGCGGCGCGAGCGCAGCGTCACCATGGCGCCAACGGGATAGCCGTCGCGGATCTTGAACGCCGCCACCGACTTCTTCGATTTGGTGATCACCGGCCTCTGGCCGGCGATCTTGTTCATGTCCGCGACCGCGTTGTCGAGGATCTTCTTGTCGGCCACGGCCTCGCCCACGCCCATGTTGAGCGTGACCTTCTCGATCCGCGGCACCTGCATCTTGGTCTTGTAGCCGAACTGCTTCATGAGCGCCGGCACGACGGTCTGCTCGTAGTGGACCTTCAGCCGCGCCGGCTGGGTCGGGGCGGCTTGCCTGCCGACGGGCTTCTCGCCCTTGGGCTGCTTGGGAGCCTTGGCTTCCTTCGCCGCGGGCTTGGCGTCCTGCGAGGGGGCCTTGCCGGCGGGCTTCTCGCCGGCCTTGCCCTTACCCTTGCCCTTCGCGTCCTTGTCGGATTTGTCTTCTTTGGCCA
>JANMYH010000268.1:0-9239 GCA_031381925.1 Burkholderiales bacterium
GCGCGATGATGCCGATCCGGAGCGCCGTTCCCTGCGCGATCGCCGGGAAGCTCAAGTAGGGCGACGCCGCCGCGGCGACGCCGGTGCCGCCGATGGCCTGCAACAGTCTCCTGCGCTTGCTGTTCATGGTCTCTCCTCCTCCGGTGGGTGGTGCCCTTCAATATCACATGTCGGTGGTGACCCGGGTGAATTTCTCGATCGCGTCGAGCAGCTTGTCGGCGGCTTTCGCGGCGCGCGCCTCGTCGCCCGCGGCGATGGCGCGCGCGATGTCGGCGTGCAGCTTGGCGGTGAGCGGCATGTCGGCCGCCTGCTTGTAGTGGATGTACCAGAAGCGGCGCGAGAGCGAATGCATGAGGCTCATGGCGCCCGCGGCGAACTCGTTGTGCGAGGCGCTGCTGCAAAGCGTGTTGAACTCGCGGTCGGTGCGCATGAAGGTCACATCGTCGTTCGCGCGCGCCGACATCTCGAAGCGGTCGGCGAGCTCGAGGAGGCGCGCGCGCTCGGCGTCAGTCGCGCGGCGCGCGGCACTGCGGGCGATCAGCCGCTCGAGCTCGCGGCGCACTTCCAGCAGGCGCAGCTGGCGCTTTACGTTGATCTCGGAGACGAGGATCCCGCGCCGCGGCAGGATCGAGACGAGGCTTTCGCGCGCGAGGCGCTGCAGGGCCTCGCGGATGGGCGTGCGGCCGATGTCGAGCACCTGGGAGAGCTCGGCTTCGGAAACCGCCGCGCCCGGCGCGAGCTTGAGGGTGACGATCATCTCCTCCAGGTCCGCATAGGCCCGGTCGGTGAGGCTCTGGCCTAGAGGTGTTTTCGTTTTTCGACGAGCGCCAGGAATTTCTCGTACTCCTTTTCGTCCACGCCGTAGCTGTGGTCGTCGTCCGGGAAGGTGCCGGCCTTCACTTCCGCGATGTACTGGCCGATGCCCTTCAGCGCGACCTCGGTCAGGTTGGCGAAGCGCTTGGTGAACTTGGGCTTGAAGTCGGTGAAGACGCCGAGGAGGTCGTGGCAGAGGAGGATCTGGCCGTCGGTGCCCGCACCCGCCCCGATGCCGATGGTCGGGATCTCGAGCTGCCTCGAGATCACCGCCGCGATCTTCGCCGGCACCGCCTCGAATTCGAGCATGAAGCAGCCCGCGTCCTGGATCGCAAGCGCGTCCTCGAGGATCTTCATCGCGGTGTCCGCCGTCTTGCCCTGCACCTTGAAGCCGCCGAACATCGCCACGGTGTGCGGCGTCATGCCGATGTGGGAGGCGGTCGGGATGCCGGCGCCGACCATCGCCTTGAGGATATGCGCCTGGCTCTTGCCGCCCTGGGGCTTCACGGCGTCGCTGCCCGCGTCTTGCATGAAGCGCGTGGCGTTGGTGAGCGCGCGCTCCACTGTGTTGAAGCTCTGGTAGGGCATGCAGCCGAGCACGAAGCTGTTGGGGGCGCCGCGCCGGATGGCCTGCGCGTGCATCACCATCATGTCCATCGTCGCGGGAATGGTGTTGGTGTGCCCGTGCGCGATCATCGCGAGGCTGTCGCCCACCACGGCCACGTCGACGCCCGCCATCTCGGCCCAGCGCGCGGCGGTGTAGTCGGGAACCGACATGTACGCCATCTTCTCGCCGGTGCGCTTCGAGTCGAGGATCTCCTGGAGGGTGCGCTTTTTTCGTTGTGGCGCCGGCGCTGGCTGGGACATGGGATTCCTTGACAAACACGGTGATCGACAACTAATATATCAGCGTTTTCCGAGGCGGTGCAAGAGGTTTGCCATGATGACCGAGCGGCAGCGAAGATTCCGTGAAAAGTACCTTTCCGAGGTGAGCCCCTGGTACAACGGGCTGCTCCACGTCGTCGTCACCTTTGGCGTCGGCATCGCCGCGATCGCCTGGTGCGTGAGCCGCATGGAGGGCGCGCGCTGGGAGTGGCTGCTCATCGTCCCGGTGGCGATCGCCGGCAATTTCGTCGAGTGGGGCATGCACAAGTACGTGATGCACCGCCTGGTCGACAAGTTCGCGATCCGCGCGATCTACGACCGCCATACGCGCCAGCACCACCAGTACTTCACCGACAACGACCACGTCATCCATTCGGTGAAGGAATTCCGCATCGTCTTCTTCCCGTGGCGCCTCCTCGCGGCCCTCGGCGTCATCGGCGGCGCGCTGGGCGGGCTCGCCGCACTGGTGTGGAACGCGAACGCGGGCTACGTGGTGTTCATCACGATGATCGGCCACTACCTCTTGTACGAGGCCTTCCACTTCTGCTGCCACGTCCCGGAAAACGGGTTCGTGCGCAACATGCCGTTCGTGAACACCATCCGCCGCCACCACGCCGCGCACCACAACATGGGGATCATGATGCACGTCAACATGAACCTCACGTTCCCGATCGCCGATTGGGCGATGAAGACCAGCGACCTCGACCGCGGCCTCCTCGGGCACCTCTTCAACGGCTACTCCGACAAGCACGTGAAGGCGGAGCTGAAGCCCATCATGGCGCGCTTCCGCACTGCGGAGACCCAGGATGCCCGCGTGACCCTGGAGGGGCCGAGGCTCACCAGCGAGGAGGCCGGGATCCTTGCGCGCGCGAGCGGTTGAACGCCGGGCCGGTACCTCCGTCCAACCCGGCTGGAGGACACCATGGCCCATCGCCGTACCGTACTTGCCATTTTATTCGCCGCACTGATCGCGCCCGCAATCGCCCGCGCGGCCTGTGAGCCGCTCGATAAGCGCTCGCCCAACGCCACCGCCCAGCGCCCCGCCTTCGCAGGCCAGACGCGCGCCTGCGCCGTGCAATCGAAGGCCGCCTTCGACGTGGTGGTCCTCGCCAGGGGCCTCGCCCACCCCTGGGCCGTCGAGCCCCTGCCCAACGGCGACCTGCTGGTCACCGAAAAGCCCGGGCGGTTGAGAATCGTCTCGGCGAAGGGCGAGCTGGGTCCACCGATCACCGGCATGTTGCCCGTCGACGATCGCAAGCAGGGGGGGCTGCTCGACGTCGCGCTCAGCCCCACGTTCGAGGCCGACCGCGCGATCTACTGGACCTTCGCCGAGTCGCGCCAGGGGGGCACCGGGACGAGCGTCGGGCGCGGCGTCCTTTCGGCCGATGGCCGCAGCCTGGGCGAGGCGCGCGTCATCTTTCGCGTGCTGCCCACGTACGACAACAACATGCACTTCGGCTCGCGGCTGGCCTTCGGGCCCGACGCAACGCTCTACGTGACCACGGGCGAGCGCTCCGACAAGGCCACGCGCCCGCAGGCGCAGAGCCTCGCGAGCCACTTCGGCAAGGTGCTGCGCATCAAGCCCGACGGGAGCGTTCCCGCTGACAACCCCTTCGTCGGCCGCTCCGATGCGAAGCCGGAAATCTGGAGCTACGGCCACCGCAACATCCAGGCCTCGGCCTTCGATGACAAGGGCCGGTTCTGGGAGATCGAGCATGGCGCCCGCGGCGGCGACGAGGTGAACCTCATCCAGAAGGGCAGGAACTACGGCTGGCACGTGGTGGCGTACGGGATCGAGTATTCCGGGGAGCCGCTCGATTTCGGCGCAGTGACCGCGAAGCCGGGCTTCGAGCAGCCGGTCTACTACTGGGACCCCGTGATCGCTCCCTCGGGCGCGCAGTTCTACAGCGGCGAGCTGTTTCCCGAATGGCGCGGCAACCTCTTCGTCGGCGGCATGAAGGCCGAAGCCCTGGTCCGCCTCGTGCTCGAGAACGATCGCGTCGTCGGCGAGGAGCACCTGCTGAAGGACCGCGGCAAACGCGTGCGCGACGTGCGCCAGGGGCGCGACGGCGCGCTCTATGTGGTCACCGACGAGGACGACGGCGAGCTGCTGAAGATCGTTCCGAAGCGGTAGCAGGTCCGCCCCCGGCGCCTTCCTGCGTGCGCCAGCCCACATACCGCGCCCGCGTTTCCGCGTATAACTTCGGATCGAGCGGGTAAACAGCGGTTTCTGAAGGCAGCACCCATGACGGCGGCCAAGAGCATTCCCAGGACCCGGGGCCGTTCGTCCGACGATGGTAGCGTCGCGAGCTTGCGCAGGCAGGCCGACGAGGTGCTCCTGAAGGCCGGGGCACTGCAGCGCGCGATCTTCAACAGCGCGAACTTCTCGAGCATCGCCACCGACGCCAAGGGCGTCATCCAGATCTTCAACGTCGGCGCCGAGCGGATGCTCGGCTACACCGCCGCCGAGGTCATCAACCGGATCACGCCCGCCGACATCTCCGATTCGCGGGAGCTGGTCGCGCGCGCCCGCACCCTGAGCGTCGAGCTCTCCACCCCGATCACCCCCGGCTTCGAAGCGCTGGTATTCAAGGCCTCGCGCGGAATCGAGGACATCTACGAGCTCACCTATATCCGCAAGGACGGCACGCGGTTTCCGGCGGTCGTCTCGGTCACGGCGTTGCGCGACGCCGACGACACGATCATCGGCTACTTGCTGATCGGCACCGACAACACCGCGCGCAAGCAGGCCGAAGAGGCATTGCTGAAGGCCGGAGCGCTGCAGCGCGCGATCTTCAACAGCGCGAATTTCTCCAGCATCGCGACCGACGCCAACGGCGTCATCCAGATCTTCAACGTCGGCGCCGAGCGGATGCTGGGCTACACGGCGGCCGAAGTCATGAACAAGATCACCCCGGCCGACATTTCCGATTCGCAGGAGCTCATAGCGCGCGCCAAGGCCCTGAGCGTGGAGTTCGCCACCCCGATCACGCCGGGCTTCGAGGCCCTGGTCTTCAAGGCTTCGCGCACCATCGAGGACATCTACGAGCTGACCTACATCCGCAGGGATGGGACCCGGTTCCCGGCGGTCGTATCGGTCACGGCGCTGCGCGATGCGCACGACACGATCATCGGCTACCTGCTGATCGGGACCGACAACACCGCCCGCAAGCTGGTCGAGGCCGAGCAAAGGAAGCTCGACCAGCGCCTGCGCGACCAGCAGTTCTACACGCGCTCGCTGATCGAATCCAACATCGATGCCCTGATGACGACCGATCCCGCGGGGATCATCACCGACGTCAACAAGCAGATGGAGGCGCTCACCGACTGCACGCGCGATGAGCTGATCGGTGCGCCTTTCAAGGGGTTCTTCACCGACCCGGAGCGGGCGGAAGCCGGAATCAAGCTGGTCCTGACGCAGAAGAAGGTCACCGACTACGAGCTGACCGCGCGCGCGCGCGACGGGAAGGAGACCGTGGTCTCCTACAACGCCACCACGTTCTACGACCGGGAGCGCACGCTGCAGGGCGTCTTCGCCGCGGCGCGCGACGTGACCGAGAGGAAGCGCGTGGAGGCGGAGCTGCTGCAGGCGAAGGCCGTGGCCGAGAGCGCCAGCCAGACGAAGTCGGATTTCCTCGCGAGCATGAGCCACGAGATCCGCACGCCGATGAACGCGATCATCGGCATCGCGCACCTGCTTGCCCAGACGCCGCTGTCGCCGGTGCAGGACAAGTACGTGCAGATCTTTCGCCGCGCGGGCGACAACCTCCTGCATATCGTCAACGACATCCTCGACCTGTCCAAGGTCGAAGCCTCCCAGCTCGAGCTCGAGCAGACCCCGTTTTCGCTCCGCGACCTCCTGAGCAAGGTGACGGAGATGGTGTCGGTACGCGCCAACGAGAAGGGGCTCGTGCTCGCGTGCGAGATCGCGCCGAGCGTGCCCAAGGACCTGCTCGGCGACCCGACCCGGCTGCGGCAAGTACTGATGAATCTCCTCGGCAACGCGGTCAAGTTCACCGAATCGGGCAAGGTGGCGCTGCGGGTCGCAGCCGAATCCGATTCTCCGGGTGTGTTGCGGTTCACGATCTCGGACACCGGCATCGGGATTCCAGGCGAGAAGCTGGCGGCGGTGTTCGAGCGGTTCACGCAAGCCGACTCCTCGACCACCCGCAGCTATGGCGGCTCGGGCCTGGGGCTCACGATCTCGAAGAGCCTGGTGGAGCTGATGGGTGGGCGCATCTGGGTGGAAAGCGAAGTCGAGAAGGGCTCGGTGTTCTCGTTCGTCGTGCCGCTCGAGGTCTGGACCGGGCCCACGCCGCGTGCGCTGGTGGCGCTGGACACCGCACACGACCTGGCGCTTCCGGCGTTGCGCATCCTCCTGGTGGAGGACTCCACCGACAACCGCACGATCACCATGGCGTATCTGCAGGACACGCCCTACCAGGTCGACATCGCCGAGAATGGCGCCATCGCGTGCGAGAAGTTCGCTGCCGGAAACTACGACCTGGTCCTCATGGACCGCCAGATGCCGGTCATGGATGGCCTCGCCGCGACGCGCGCCATTCGGAGGTGGGAGCTTGCGAACGAAAGGACGCCTACGCCGATCATCGCGTTGACGGCCGCGGCGTTGAAGGGGGACCGGGAAAAGTGCCTCGCAGCCGGATGCACGGCCTTCCTCACGAAGCCCATCAAGCAGGAGGTGCTGCTGCAGGCCATAAAGGAGCGTTCCGTCCCGCCGCCCGCCTCGCCGAGCGACGAGCGCAGCCGCAAGGGCAGCTTTCTCATTCGTGCAAACCCCAAGTTCGCGGACCTGATCCCCGGATTCCTGAGTAACCGGCGGCAGGACGTGATCACGATGCTCGAGGCACTCGATCGCCGCGATTTCAAGAGCATCGAAGGCCTCGGACACGACATGAAGGGCGTCGGCGCCTCGTACGGCTTCCAGGCCATCACCGACATCGGCGCCGCGCTCGAGCACGCGGGCGCTACCGCCGACTTCGCCGCCGCGCGGCTATGGCTGGACGACCTGGCCGACTTCCTGGACGGCGTTGAAATGGTGACCGACTGAGGGGTCGCATGGACCCCGGGCGTCACTCGGGCTTGATGCCCGCATCCTTGACCACCTTGGCCCACTTCGCGAGGTCGGACCTGAGGTAGCCGGCGAGCTCGGCCGAGGTGCTCGCGCGCGGCTGCATGTCGACGGCCGCAAGCTTCTCCCGGTAGTCGGCGGCCGTCACCGCTTCGGCGATGTCCTTCTCCAGGCGCTGCAGCACGGCGGGCGGGGTGTTCTTCGGCGCGAAGAGCCCCAGCCAGATTGTCGTCTCGTAGCCGGGCACGCCCTGCTCGGCGATGGTGGGCACGTCGGGCAGGAGCGGATAGCGCTTGAGGCTCGCCACGCCGAGGGCGCGCACCCGCCCCGCCTTCAGGTTCGGGATCGCCGACGACATGTTGTCGAACATGAGATGCACGTGCCCCGCGAGGACGTCCTGGATGGCGGGCGCCGCCCCCTTGTACGGCACGTGCGTCATCTGGATCCCGGTCTGCGACGCGAAGAGCTCCGCGCCCAGGTGATAGGTGCTGCCGATGCCGGACGTGGCGTAAGTGAGCTTGCCGGGATTGGCGCGGGCGTAGGCGATGAGTTCCTTCACGTTGTTCGCCGGCACGCCCGGATGGACCACGAGGATGTTCTCGATCGTCGCGATGAGCGAGATCGGCACGAAGTCGTTGACCGAATCGAACATCCTGTTGGCCGTGAGGTTGGGGCTCGCCGCCATGATGCTGCTCGTGCCCAGCAGGAGCGTGTCCCCGTCCGCGGGCGCCTTTGCGACGAAAGCTGCGCCGATTCCGCCCGTGGCGCCCACCTTGTTGTCGACGATGACCGGGCGCTTGAGCGAGGCGGCGAGCTTCGGCGAGAGCACGCGCGCGATGATGTCGGTGGGGCCGCCCACGGCGAACGGGACGACGATGCTGACCGGCTTGGAGCTCTGGGCGAGGGACGCCGAGGCGAAGAGCTGAATTGCGGCGGCGAGGGCGGCTACGATGATCTTCAAGGTCTCGCTGCCTTCGTGGCCGCGGCGGCGTCCTCGGCGAAGACCTGCCTGGCATTCTTGAAGGCGTCGAGCGCGGCGGGGGCGCCGCAGTAGGCGCCGCAGTGCAGGAAGATCTCGCGCATCTCGTCCTTCGTCACGCCGTTGTTGAGCGCGCCGCGGATATGCAGGCGCAGCTCGGCGGGGCGATTGATCGCGGTCAGGATCGCCAGGTTCAGCATGCTGCGCGTCTTGAGGGACAGGCCCTCGCGCACCCAAACCGCGCCCCACGCGTGCTCGGTGAGGTATTCCTGCAAGGGCGCGCTGAACTCGTCGGCCTGCGCCAGCGCCTCGTTCACGTACTTCTCGCCCAGGACCTTCTTGCGCACCGCGAGACCCGCCTTGTACTTGTCGCTCTCTCCCACGCTCAGGCCCTCCTCAAAAAATGCATACTAACCCGCGGGTGCGCGAGGAGGAGGCTAGCCGCGCGCGAGCCGGATCCGCGTGATCTCCGAAGGAATCCCGAAGCGCATCGGCGGCCCCCAGTAGCCGGTGCCGCGGCTGATGTAGATCCACATCTCGCCCAGGCGGTGCAACCCGGCGATGTACGGCTGCTGCAGGCGCACGAAATGGTTCCACGGCCAGAACTGGCCGCCGTGCGTGTGACCCGAAAGCTGCAGGTCGAATCCGGCCTGGCGCGCAGCCTCGGCGGAGCGCGGCTGGTGGGCCAGCAGCACCTTCACGATCCCGGCGGGGGCGCCCGCGGCCGCGGCGCGCGCGTCGCTCGCATGCGAGGGATCGAAATGGTGCGCGGAGTAGTCCGTCACGCCCGCCACCGCGATCCTGGCACCGTCGTGCTCGAGGACCACGTGCTCGTTCAGGAGCACGCGCGTGCCGATGCGCCGCAGCTCGTGGATCCACGCGTTCGCGCCGGAGTAGTACTCGTGGTTGCCGGTGACCACGTAGGTTCCGTGGCGCGACTGCAGGCCGCCCAGCGGCGCCGTATGTTGGGCGAGCTCGCGCACGCTGCCGTCCACCAGGTCGCCCGTGATCGCGACCAGGTCGGGCCCAAGGCGATTGACCCGCGCGACGATGCCCTCGACGAACGCACGCTTGATGGTGGGGCCCACGTGGATGTCGCTGATCTGCACGATGGTGAAGCCTTCGAGCGCCGCGGGCAGGTTCGCGAGGCGGACTTCCACCTCCCGCACCGCCGCCACCCGGCGCGCCATGAAGTAGCCGACCAGTGTGATGGCCGGGACGAGGGCCATCACGCCGAGGGCGGAGGCCCGAACCCATTCGCCGCGGGCCCCGGAGGAAAGCGAGAGGGCGGAAACCGCCAGCGTCGCCTCGCGTGCGAGCGTGAGCACCAGCAGCCACGAGAAGGATCCCATCGTGAGCCACGGCAGCAGGATCGCCCAGGGGCCGCGGTCCTCGCGCACGTGCCAGCCCTTGGGCAGGAGCCACAGCGAAATGGCGAGCGCCGCAGTGCCCGCGGCCTGGGCGGGCAGCTCG
>JANMYH010000279.1:0-6043 GCA_031381925.1 Burkholderiales bacterium
GCGGTGATCGCAGAGGAGCTGGGCTTCGCCGGCGTGGCCACCGTGATCACGCTCTTCCTGTTCCTCGTGCACCGGGCGTTTGCGGTCGGCCGACAGGCCGCGAGCCTCGAGCGCTACTTCGCCGCGCTCGTCGCGCAGGGCATCGGCGTGTGGCTCGCGGCGCAGACCTTCATCAACATGGGCGTGAACATGGGGCTGCTGCCCACCAAGGGCCTCACGCTCCCGCTGCTGTCGTTCGGCGGCACCGGCATCGTGGTGAACTGCCTCGCGCTCGCGATCCTGATGCGGATCGACTGGGAAAATCGATACCTGATGCGGGGAGGGCGGCTGTGAGCACGCCCACCATCCTCATCATGGCGGCGGGCTCGGGCGGCCACATCTTCCCCGGCCTCGCGATCGCCGCAGAGCTCGAGAAGCGCGGCTGGGCGGTCCACTGGATGGGCACGCCTTGGGGCATGGAGAACCGGATCGTGGGAGAGGTCGGCTATCCGATGACCACGGTGAACATCAGCGGCGTGCGCGGCAAGGGCGCCGCGGCGTGGGTCTTCCTGCCATTTCGCATACTGGTGTCCTTCTGCCAGGCGACCTTCGCCCTCTTCCGCATCCGCCCCGACGTCGTCCTGTCTCTCGGCGGCTACGTCTCGTTCCCCGGCGGGATGATGGCGGCGCTGTGGGGACGCCCGCTGGTGGTGCACGAACCCGGGGCCGTCGCCGGGATCACCAATCGCGTGTTGGCGCCGGTGGCCGATCGCGTGGTGGTCGGCATGGAGGGCGCCTTCGACAAGCCGGTAGCGCAGCGCTGGGCCAACACGCTGCCGCGGCCGAAACGCGTCGACTGGCTCGGCACGCCGGTGCGCGCCGAGATCGCCGCGGTGCCGCAGCCCGATGCACGCTTCGCCGGGCGCACCGGGCCGCTGCGGCTGCTGGTAGTGGGCGGAAGCCTCGGCGCGCAGACCATGAACGACCTGGTGCTCGCGGCGCTGGTGGCGATGGCGCCGCACGAGCGACCCGAGGTCGTGCACCAGTCGGGCGAGAAGCTCTACCGGGGCCTCCGCGCCGCCTACGACAGCGCGGGCATCGCGGCCGAGGTGCTGCCGTTCGTCGATGACATGGCGGCGCGCTACGCGTGGTGCGACGTGCTCGTCTGCCGCTCGGGCGCGATCACCGTCGCCGAGATCAGCGTCGCCGGCATCGCCGCGATCCTCTTCCCTCTGCCCTGGTTCGTCGTCGACGAGCAGGCCGCGAACGCCGATTTCCTCGCCGGGCGCGGCGCGGGAATCGCGCTCAAGCAACTCGAAACCCGACCCATCGACCTAGCGGAGCTCCTGCGTGGCCTTGATCGAACTCGACTCGCCGCGATGGCGCGCAACGCCCGCGCCCTCGGCAAGCCCGACGCGACGCGCCGATGCGCCGACCTGTGCGTGGAGGCTGCGCATGCGGCATAAGGTCAAGCGCATCCACTTCGTGGGCATCGGCGGCTCGGGCATGTCGGGCATCGCCGAGGTGCTGGCGAACCTCGGCTACACCGTGACCGGCTCGGATCTCTCGGAGAGCCCGCCGGTGCGGCGGCTGCGCCAGATGGGGATCAAGGTCGTGATCGGGCATGCCGCGGCCAACGTCTCGCAGGCCGACGCGGTGGTGGTCTCCACGGCGGTGAAGGCTGACAACCCCGAGGTACTGCGCGCCCGCGAGGCGCACATCCCGGTGGTGCCGCGCGCGATGATGCTTGCCGAGCTGATGCGCTTCAAGCAGGGCATCGCGATCGCGGGCACCCACGGCAAGACCACGACCACGTCGCTGGTCGCCGCGGTGCTCGCCGAGGCGGGGCTCGATCCCACGCTGGTGATCGGCGGGCGCCTGAACTCCATCGGCACCAACGCCAAGCTCGGCAAGGGGGAATTCCTCGTGGCCGAGGCCGACGAATCGGACGCGTCCTTCCTCTACCTGCAGCCGGTGATCTCGGTCGTCACCAACATCGACGCCGATCACATGGAGACCTACGGCCAGGACTTCGAGAAGCTGAAGAGCACGTTCATCGAGTTCCTCGGCCACCTGCCGTTCTATGGCCTCGCGGTGGTGTGCAAGGACGACCCCCACGTGCGCGCGATCATGCCGTCGGTCGCACGCCCGATGCTCACCTACGGGATCGAGAGCGACGCGGACCTGCGCGCGCAGGACATCCGCTGGGACGAGGGGCGCATGCGGTTCACCGCCGTCTCCGTCGACAGGAACCTGAAGCCCCTCGACGTGATGCTGAACCTGCCCGGAATCCACAACGTCCTGAACGCGCTGGCGGTGATCGCCGTGGGGCGCGAAGTCGGTGCGCCCGACGCCGCCATCGCCAAGGGACTCGCGGAATTCAGCGGCGTGGGACGGCGCTTCCAGCGCTATGGCGACATTCCCATCGCCGCCGGCGGCAGCTTCACGCTCGTCGATGACTACGGACACCACCCCGCGGAGATGGCCGCGACGCTCGCCGCCGCGCGCGGAGCCTTTCCCGGCCGGCGACTGGTGCTTGCGTTCCAGCCGCATCGATTCACGCGGACCCGGGACCTGTTCGAGGACTTCGTGCGCGTGCTCTCCACCGCCGACGAGGTGGTGCTCGCCGAGGTGTACCCGGCGGGCGAGGCCCCGATCGTGGCCGCCGACGGACGCTCGCTCGCGCGCGCGGTGCGCGTCGCGGGCAAGGTCGAGCCGGTATTCGTCGAGCGCAGCTCCGAAATGCGCGACGCGGTGCTCGGTCGCGTGCGCGACGGCGACGTGGTCCTCACGATGGGCGCGGGATCGATCGGGCACCTGGCGCCGGAGCTCGCGGTACCTCCCGCCGCAACGCTCGCGGCGGGCCGGGACTGATGGACATGAGCGAGCAAGACGCACTCCTCGCCCACCTTCGCGGCACGCTGCGCCGGGATGAGCCCATGGCGAAGCATGTGAGCTGGCGCGCGGGCGGGATCGCGAGGACGTTCTACCTGCCTGCGGGCATTCCCGACCTGTGCGCGTTCCTGCGCACGCGACCCGCGGGCGAGCCGATCCTCTTCGTGGGCCTCGGCAGCAACCTGCTGGTGCGCGACGGCGGCTTCGAAGGCACCGTGGTCTTCACCCACCACGCGCTCACCGGCATCCGCCAGGAAGCCGGCGGCGCGCGGCCGACCTTCCACGCGGGCGCGGGCGTGCCGGCCCCTCACCTTGCGCGCTTCGTGGCCAAGCACGGCGGCGGCGGCGCGGAATGGATGGCGGGCGTGCCCGGGACCATCGGCGGCGCGCTGGCGATGAACGCCGGATGCTACGGCGGCGAGACCTGGAACCACGTGCTCGCGGCCGAGACCGTGGACCGCAACGGCAACGTGAGCCTGCGCCAGCCCACCGACTACGACCTGGGCTACCGCCACGTGGCGCTCAAGAAACCCGTCGAGGAGTGGTTCCTGTCGGGGGTATTCGTGTTCGAGCGCGGCGAGTGGGAGCCGGCAATGAAGAGGATGCGCAAGCTTCTCTCGCAGCGCGTTGCATCCCAGCCGCTGAGCCAGCCCAATGCGGGGAGCGTGTTCCGCAATCCTCCCGGCGACTTCGCCGCGCGGCTGATCGAGTCGTGCGCGCTCAAGGGAGTGAATATCGGCGGCGCGCAGGTCTCGGCCAAGCACGCCAACTTCATCGTGAACACGGGCGGCGCGACGGCCGCCGACATCGAATCGCTCATGGACCTGGTGCAGACGACCGTGCGCCTGCGCACCGGCATCGACCTCGTGCGCGAAGTGCGCATCGTGGGAAAGGCCCGATGAGCGCGTCCGGAAAAGTGGCGGTGCTCATGGGCGGGCCCTCGGCCGAGCGCGAGATCTCCCTCATCTCGGGGCGGGCGGTGCTTGCGGCGTTGCGCAGCAAGGGCGTCGACGCCCACGCCTTCGACCCGGCCGAGCGCGAGATCTTCGAGCTGAAGCGCGAGGGCTTCGCGCGCGTGTTCATCGCGCTGCACGGGCGCTTCGGCGAGGACGGCACGGTGCAAGGTGCGCTCGAGGTGATGCGCATGCCCTATACCGGCAGCGGCGTGATGGCCTCCGCGCTCGCCATGGACAAATGGCGCACCAAGCTCGTCTGGGACGCGTCAGGCATTCCGACGCCGCGCTTCGCGATGGTTTCGGCCGCGACCGCTTGGGACAACGTGGTCGAGCTGCTCGAGCTGCCGCTGATCGTGAAGCCCGCCCGCGAAGGCTCGACCCTGGGCCTCACCAAGGTGCGCTCGTCCGCCGACCTCGAGAGTGCCTATCGCCTCGCCGCGAAATACGACGACCTCGTGATCGCGGAGGAATTCATCGCGGGCCAGGAGCTCACCGCGAGCATCCTCGGCGATGCCGCGCTGCCGCTGGTGCGCATCGAGGCGCCGGAAGGCAACTACGACTACCAGAACAAGTATTTCACCGACGACACGAAGTACTACTGCCCCGCCGGGATCGCGCCCGGCGTCGAGGAGGAAATCCGCGCGGCCGCGCTGAAGAGCTTCCGGGTGCTCGGCTGCCGCGGCTGGGGCCGCGCCGACGTGATGCTGCGGCCCGATGGCTCCTACTCGTTCCTCGAAATGAACACTTCGCCGGGCATGACCGGGCACAGCCTCGTTCCGATGGCGGCGAAAGCCGCAGGGATGAGCTACCCCGATCTCTGCGTGAGGATCCTCGAGGCGGCGACGCTCGAGACCGGAGGCTCGCGGTGAGCGCGCCGGTGAAGCTTCGCCACCGCATCGTCCCCGCGATCGCCGGCATCGCGGTGCTCGGCCTCCTCGCGGTGGCCGGCTGGCACGGCTATCGCGCAGCACTCATGCAGCCGATCAAGCGCGTGAACTTCGCCGGCGACGTCGAGCGCTTGCCCCATGCCGACCTGGATGCCCTGTCCCACGCCGTGCTTTCCGCCGAAGCCCTCGACCTCGCGGCGATCCGCGCGGCCGCGCGGCGCGTGCCGTGGGTGCGCGAGGCCACGGTGCGGCGCCAGTTTCCCGATGCCGTCGAGGTCACCTTCGAGGCCCACCAGGCGCTGGCGCGTTGGAGCGAGCGCGAGCTGGTGAGCACGCGCGGCGAAGTGTTCACCGCCGTCGCTGCCGGCGCAGGCACGCTGCCACGCTTCCGCGGCCCCGAAGGCGCGGCCGGCGCGATGACGGCCGAGTATCCGGCCATCGCCGCGGCGCTGGCGCCGCTCGGCGGTCCCTTGAAGGAGCTCCATCTGTCCGCGCGTGGCGCGTGGGGGGGCGTGCTCGAGGGCGGCCTCGCGATCGAGCTCGGCCGCGGGGACTGGAAAGCCCGCGCCCAGCGCTTCGCCGCCGCCTGGCCGCGCCTGGCCGAAGAGGCGCGCACCACCCGCTACGCCGACCTGCGATACCCCAACGGGTTTGCGCTCAGAAAATGATCCCCACGCGACCCCGCGATACCCGCAACCTCCTCGTCGCCCTCGACATCGGCACCTCGAAGATCGTGACGCTCGTCGCCGAGATCACGGCCGAGGACACGCTGAGCCTCATCGGCATGGGCAGCCATCCGTCGCGGGGACTCAAGAAGGGCGTCGTGGTGAACATCGAGTCCACGGTGAATGCGATCCAGCGCTCGCTCGAGGAAGCCGAGCTGATGGCCGACGCGAAGATCAGGGAAGTGCTCACCGGCATCGCCGGCAGCCACATCAAGAGCTTCAACTCCCACGGCATGGTCGCGATCAAGGACAAGGAGGTGTCGCAATACGACATCGACCGCGTGATCGAGACCGCGCGCGCCGTCAACATCCCGATGGAGCAGCAGGTGCTCCACATCCTCGAGCAGGAATTCATCATCGACGGGCAGGGCGGCGTGCGCATGCCCACGGGCATGAGCGGCATGCGCCTCGAGGTGAAGGTCCACATCGTGACCGGGGCGGTGTCGGCGGCGCAGAACATCATGAAGTGCGTGCGCCGCTGCGGGCTCGAGGTGAAGGACCTGATGCTGCAGCCGCTCGCGAGCGCCGACGCGGTGCTGCTCGACGACGAGCGCGACCTCGGCGTGTGCCTGGTCGACATCGGCGGCGGCACTACCGACAT